>DASQRI010000204.1:0-5380 GCA_035642975.1 Mycobacterium sp. | reverse complement strand
GTGGTCACCGGCCTGATCAAGACCAATGTGCCGTCGCGGCTGGCGTTTGCGACGTCGTCGCTGATCGACAGCCGGGTGATCCTGGACCAGGCCGGCGCCGAGAAGCTGATCGGCATGGGTGACGGCCTGTTCATTCCGATGGGCACGAACAAAGCGACGCGCCTGCAGGGAGCGTTCATCACCGACGACGAGATCCACGCTGTCGTCTCCGCCTGCAAAGAACAGGCCGAACCCGAATACACCGACGGCGTCACCGCTGCCAAGCCGACCGGGGAACGCAAGGATGTCGACCCCGACATCGGCGACGACATGGACGTGTTCCTGCAAGCCGTCGAGTTGGTGGTGTCCAGTCAGTTCGGCTCGACGTCGATGCTGCAGCGCAAGCTTCGGGTCGGGTTCGCCAAAGCCGGCCGGCTGATGGACCTGATGGAGACCCGCGGGATCGTCGGGCCGAGCGAAGGCTCCAAAGCGCGTGACGTGCTGGTCAAGCCCGAGGAGCTGGCTGCGACCCTGGCGTCCGTCCGGGGCATCGGCGGCGGCGGCGACGAGGTCGACGAGTAGCTAAAGCACCAGCAGCATCCGCGAGTTGCCCAGGATGTTGGGTTTGACGTAGCTGAGGTCCAGGAACTCGGCGACACCGATGTCGTAGGAGCGGCACATCTCCTCGTACACCTCCGCGGTGACCGGTGTCCCCTCGATCTCGGTGAAGCCGTGCCGGGCGAAGAACTCGGTCTCGAAGGTCAACACGAACAACCGCTGCAGCTGCAAGTCGCGAGCGACTTCGAGGAGCCGGTTGACGATGGCGTGCCCGATGCCCTGGCCGGTCATCGAAGGCGCGACGGCCACCGTGCGGACCTCGCCCAGATCGGCCCACAGCACGTGTAATGCGCCGCAGCCGATCACCTCGCCCTGGTGCTCGGCCACCCAGAACTCCTGGACGGCCTCATACAACGTCACCAGGTTCTTTTCCAGCAGGATCTTGCCCGCATAGGTGTCGACGAGCCCCTTGATCGCCGCGACGTCGGAGGTCCGAGCGCGTCGGATCATCGGCCGCTTGGCCGCTGGACCGTCCACTGCGCTCACGGGTGCAGAGTATCGGTTTCGAGGCCACCCGCGACGACGATGCAGTGGGGGTACCCCCAGCCGCGAAGCGGCGAGGAGGACGCGTAGCGCGATGGGCGGAGCAGGTAATCAGGCCCAGCGCCCCGGCAACCGATATTCTGATGCCGTGTCGGGGCAGCCTCAAACAGGTCCGGTGGTCCCTCGTGTGCGGGTCACCAACCTCGCCAACGTGCTCACGCTATTGCGGCTGGTGCTCGTCCCCGTCTTCCTGCTGGCGCTGTTCGCCGGGAACGGCCACGAAACCCCTAGCCGCATCATCGCTTTCGTGGTTTTCGCGGTCGCTGTCATCACCGATCGGTTCGACGGCGCCCTGGCCCGCAACTACGGAATGGTCACCGAATTCGGCACGATGGCCGATCCGATCGCGGACAAGACCCTGATCGGCGCGGCGTTGATCGGGCTGTCGATGCTCGGTGACCTGCATTGGTGGGTGACGGTGGTCATCCTGACCCGCGAGGTCGGGATCACGGTGCTGCGGTTCGTCATGCTGCGCCACGGCGTCATCCCGGCCAGTCGCGGCGGCAAACTCAAAACACTCGTGCAGGCTGTCGCGATCGGGTTGTTCGTGCTGCCGGTGTCCGGGTCGTGGCTGGTGGCCGCGTGGGTGGTGATGGCGATCGCGATCGTGCTGACCGTGGTCACCGGCATCGACTACGTCGCTTCCGCCGCAAGGGATGTCCGTGGACGATCCGCTGCTGAATGACGATGCGCGCGGACTGGTCGCGGACCTGACAGTCCGCAAGCAGAGCGTCGCTACCGCCGAATCGCTGACCGCCGGACTGCTCGCAGCCACACTCGCGGGAGTGCCCGGCGCCAGCGAGGTATTGCGCGGCGGCCTGGTCACGTACACCGAGCACACCAAGATCACGCTGGCCGGCGTCGCGCCGCAGATTCTCGACGAGGTCGGTCCGGTGGCGGCCCCGACCGCCCGGGCGCTTGCCGTCGGCGCCCGGCAACGGTGCGAGGCCACCTGGGGCGTTGGTTTGACCGGTGTCGCCGGACCCGAGCCGCACGGCGGACACGAGGTCGGCACGGTGTTCATGGGCCTGGCCGGGCCGGTCGACACTGAGGTGGTCGAGCTGCTATTGACCGGCACCCGCTGGGACATCCGCATCTCGGCGGTGCGGGAATCGATCAGCAGGCTGCGGGCGCTGGTCGCGGCGGTGTGACCACCCGGGAACCAATGACGGCGCGGCGGGCGTTGACCTGATGAAGAATCAAAGCTGACCGGACTTAAGGAGAGCGCGATGTCGTCATTGCTGCGCGAGGTCCTGGGCGACGTGCTGCGTCGGGCCCGCACCAAACAGGGCCGGACCCTGCGGCAGGTGTCGGACACCGCCCGGGTCAGCCTCGGTTACCTGTCCGAGGTCGAACGCGGTCGCAAGGAAGCATCCAGCGAGCTGCTCAGCGCGATCTGCGACGCGCTGGACGTGCCGCTGTCTCAGCTGCTCGTCGACGCCGGTGCGCAGATGGCGCGCCAGGAAAAGACCAAGGCCACCACGCCCACGGCCGCCAATATCGATGCCAGCACCAAGGTCGTCATTCCGCCGGTCGTCTCCATGGCTGTCGCCTAGCCCCGCTGGCAAGGGTGTGGCAATCGGCGTGAAACCGATAAATTGAGCGTGCACGCAGACACCTACACACGAAGGCGGAGCTAATTCATGGCCAATCCGTTCGTCAAAGCGTGGAAGTACGTCATGGCGCTGTTCAACGCGAAGATCGACGAACACGCCGACCCCAAGGTGCAGATCCAGCAGGCCATCGAGGAAGCGCAGCGTCAGCACCAGGCACTCACCCAGCAGGCCGCGCAGGTGATCGGCAACCAGCGTCAACTCGAGATGCGGCTCAACCGGCAGCTGGCCGACATCGAAAAGCTTCAGGTCAACGTCCGCCAGGCGGTGACGCTCGCCGACCAGGCCACCGCCGCGGGAAACACCGCCAAGGCGACCGAGTACAACAACGCCGCCGAGGCGTTCGCAGCCCAGCTGGTGACCGCCGAGCAGAGCGTGGAAGACCTCAAGGGATTGCACGACCAGGCGCTTGGCGCCGCCGCGCAGGCCAAGAAGGCGGTCGAGCAGAACGCGATGGTGCTGCAGCAGAAGATCGCCCAGCGCACCAAGCTGCTCAGCCAGCTCGAGCAGGCCAAGATGCAAGAGCAGGTCAGCGCGTCGCTGCGGTCGATGAGTGAGATCGCCGCCCCGGGCACCACCCCCAGCCTCGACGAGGTGCGCGACAAGATCGAACGCCGCTACGCCAATGCCATGGGCGAGGCCGAACTGGCGCAGAACTCGGTGCAGGGCCGCATGATCGAGGTCGAGCAGGCCAGCGTGCAGATGGCCGGCCACTCGCGGTTGGAGCAGATCCGCGCATCGATGCGCGGCGACGCTTTGCCGGCAGGGGGGTCGACCGGTGACGGCGCGACCACCCCCGCCACCCCGGCAGTGGCTCCCACAGCCACGCCCGCCGAGAAGCCCATCGGTCAGTAGACGATCGGGGACGTAATGGCGGTGGAGTCCAGTCGCGGCGCGCCCTGGCGGACGTTGCTGCTGCGCGGTTTGGACGCCGCCGGCGAACTTTCCGACATGGTGGCACGGAAAATCAGCGCCGCCACCGATCCGCGGGAGCGGCTGCTACGACGCCGTCGCCGTGCGCTGCGCTGGGGACTGATCTTCGCCGCCGGTTGCGTGTTCTGGGGCGTCGTGACCGCGATCCTGGCGGCCTGGGGCTGGTTCGCGTTGCTGCTGGAGATCACCGGCGGGGTCGCGGTCGGGCAGGCGATGATCGCGACGCTGCTGCTGATCCGCTACCGCTGGCTGAAAGCCGAGCCGCTGCCCGCGCAGCGGCCGACCAGCAGCCGGCGCCTGCCACCGCCGAGTTCGGCGGCGCGGTCGGCGATGTCGGCGCTGGGTGCCTCCGAACGAGGCTTCTTTTCGCTACTGGGGGTCATGCAGCGGGGAAACATGTTGCCCGACACCGAGATCCGTGACCTGACCGCGGCGGCCAACAAGAGCTCGGCCGCCATGGCCGCCACCGCCGCTGAAGTGGTGTCGATGGAGCGGGCGGCCAATGGAACTCCGCAATCACGGTCCTACCTGGCCCCTACCATCAACGCGTTCACCGCGCAGTTGAGTGCGGGCGTGCGTCAGTACAACGAGATGGTCACCGCCGCAGCGCAATTGGTCTCGTCGGCGAATGGTGATGGTGGCGCCGCGCTGGCGGTGTCACGGCAGCGCTACCGCGACGAACTGGCCGGCGCGACGGACCGTCTGATCGGCTGGTCGCAGGCTTTCGACGAGCTTGGCGGGCTGCCGCGCAGCTAGACGTCCTGGCCGTGATTGCTCGACTCGTCCCTGGGGCCGTAGCGCTCGATGTAGGCCTGACGCATCTGCTCCTCGCGCTTACTTCGGCGTGCGTCCACCAGATCCGGGTTGAGGCCATGCACCTGCAGCATGTGGCGGCGCCACACCTTGTTGAGCGCGTGTGAGAAGTACACGAACGGGATCAGGATCGGCAGCGTCATGCTCAGGTGGACGTCCCACGTCGTCGGGATCAGCCAGAACGGCGCAAGAACCAGCACGGCCGGAACAGCGACGCGGCGCATCATCCGGCCGGTCGCGCCCTTGCCGGCCAGGTCGTTGCGCACCCAATCGCGCATCGAGTCGGGCAGTTGCCCCCCGCAGCAGTAGCGGATGAACTGAAGCGGGTTGGGCCGCGCGGGGCTGTCGCTCATCGCAATGTCCTGCCGGTTAGAACGACGCGCGCAGGGACGGCACGACCAACCCAGCCAGGCCGCGCAGGGTTGCCTTGAACATGTCGAAGAAATCGAAGTAGTCGCGCCACAAGGTGATCTGTCCATCGTGGACCTCGAACACGCCGCAGACCCAGAACTGCAGCCGCAGCGGGCCGAAAATCAACGCGTCGGTGCGTTCGGTGAGCACTGCGGCGCCGTCGGCGGCGATCCGATGGATCTTCACCTCGAACCCGCTGGCCCCACCCAACGAGCTGAAGAGCTTCATCGCCCTGTTGCGGCCGTGGATCGTCGGCAATCCGACGTTCTGGTACACCAGATCTTCGGCCAATGCGCCGCCTGCGGTGTCGAGGTCCGCGTCCTGCAGCGCATGCAGGAAGACCTCGACGGTGCGGGTGTTTTCGAGAGTCTGCTCGGTCATGATCACCAGCCTAACGAGGATTGAGCGACGTGCGGCTATGGCAGGGTAGGGCGATGCGCGTCGCGGTGGTCGCCGGGCCAGACCCGGGA
>DASQRI010000203.1:0-3085 GCA_035642975.1 Mycobacterium sp. | reverse complement strand
TGCCCGGATGATCGCTGCTGGTCTCGGCACGATTTTCGACGAGGTGGGTAACTGCAGCCGGCGCACACGATGGCCGAACTGCGGATCGGGCAGAGTGCGAACCAGCGTGGTCACATCCTTGTGCGACAGGCGCGCGATGCTGGACAGGTAGGCCCATTGGTCGTCGAAGGGTTCCAGCGTGGCGGGGTCGATGAACAGCGTTGTGCCGTGCTGTCGGCGTTTGCCGTTGAGGGGAGCGGCGATGAGGTTGCCCATGCCGCGGCCGGTGTGGATGTCTTGGGAGGGAAACAGCCGGTCGTAGCTGCTGAGGTGCATGCTGCCGCGGAGTCGGAAAGCCTCGCCGAGCAAGCTGGTCGCGATGCTGCGGGCTGTTGCCGCCGACGTGGCCTGTGCGAAGAAGATCCACACGTGCGCACCTCGGCCCGACTGCGATACCTCTAAAGCTGCCGGAATATCGTGGGCCCGTGCGGCTTTCATATAAGCCAGCGCATCCAGCATCGCGGCCTCTTTGTCGAAGTCGGCCGCGACCCACCAACAGGTGTCATCGTCACCAAGCGGATACAGGCCTAGATGAACCTCCCCGCGCAGGTGTTGGTCGACGACGTCCGGAGTCAGTGGAAGATACGGTGCGTCGGCGCGGTTCATGCCCTTGCGCCAGTAGCCGCGGATGGCCGGCATCCAACCGGACCGGCCGTCGCGGCGGTTCTCCCATCGCAGCGCGTAAACGTCGGAGCGACAACGAAACAGATCGAGGAAGAAGCGGACCTTAGCTTCGGGCGCCGACTTCATATTGACCGGTGACTCTGGCGCGCCAGAGAGGGTGGCTTGATCCGGATCCGCCGCGCGCGCCTGCTCTTCGCTGAGTTTCAATAGCCGATGCAAGCGCACATTGTCGGCACGCAACGTCTCCAACTCGCCCGGGAACCGCTCCTCCACGACCACAGTGTGCCGCTCAGTCAATCCACAATCGCGTCGAACCGTTCCACGTTGTTGTCGGCGTCGCCGCGTCGGTGAGTCGATCGGCGAAGGTGAGGACCGCGTGCACCACGGTGGCGAGTTCCTGTGGTAGCACAGCGCCATCGGGTCCGAGGCCGGCCCGGTAGGCGTCGTACGAACGTCGCCTCATCTCGATAAGGTCTCCGATCACCGACGACAGCGCGACGACATCAGTGCCGCGATAGCGGGCTGTTGCGATGAGCGCGCCGCGAGCGGCCGAATGCGAGATGTCTCGGTGGCCGGTGAGGGTGTAGATGTCGGCGTAGTCGCGTACGCGGGTGTTAGCTGGTCCGAGACTTATTGCGGTGGTGATCTTCTCGGCCAGCACGGTCTCGAGCGGATAACCGAGGATTCGAATCGGTGGATGATCCGGCCGCAGCGCAGGTAGGTCGATTTGTTGAGGTGCGGGAGTGACCGGGTCGCCGAAATTGACGTCCAGACGCAGCTTGATGACCGCAGACGCGATTCCACAGTCCATCGCGACGCGCACGCCCGAGTACAGGTCCTCGTCGCGGATCACGCGTGATGTCACAGTGTGCGTGCGGTATTCGACCCCGTCGTCGGGTATTGATTGCTCGGCGATGGCGACGATTCGCGCGACGACGGTCGCTTCGTCGTTGGCGAAGTTCCGCGCCAACGTATCAACGTCAGCGGTCGGCCGGCGCGCGTCGAACGCCGCCAAGAGGATCCCGCCTTTGAGCACGAACTGCTCGGCGTATGGCGAAAGTGCCAGTCGCGCAAGCCACCGCTCGACCACGTAAAGGGTAAGCAACTCTTGGGTAGGACGGCCCTCGGCACGGGCGCGGCGCTGCAGAGCCAGGTAGGCGCGTCCGGCTGCAGTGCTGCGCGTCGGACGGCTCATTCCGCAGTGGCCACGTCGAGCGCACGGCGGACCGGCCCCGCCACATCAAACATCGATGCCAGGTGGAGCAACTCCGCTGGTGCCGCGTCACGTCGGCGCAAGTACCGCTGCATCGCGGCGAGTGCTAGCGACTCGCCGAACCGATGTCGCAGTCGCATGAGGTCGATGACCGTCCGAGCGGGAGTGTAGATGCGTACCCACTCGCCTGGCGCCGCCTCCAGCCGCGATAATTCAACTTCGAAAGTATTAGCAGCAAAGCGAAATACCTCTGTCGGTGGATATGCGATCTGCGGTGGGCGGTGCCCCTTGGGCACGGCGATCTGCACCGCCGGCGGGAGTTCGTCGCTCAGTTCGTGAACCGCCGCGGCCGACCGACAACACACGATCGCCACCGGGGATCGGTATGCAACTGCCAGCAGATCCGGTTCACTGGCTAGCGGCGCGTCGGCACGCCGGAAAACACCGCGCGACAATTCGACGACGTCACCACTGTTACGCAGGGTATATAGCACTCGCGGATGCACACCACGAGCCAGGGCGGTCGCGGTCGTGAATGTATCGGGCAGTTCCTGAAGCCCTGACATGGATAAAAGTGTTGCACGCACCCACGTTGGGTGCAACACTTTTATCCACAAACTAAGGTCCCGGAACAATCGATCCCACGGGCGCGGTCGGTCCACGACTACGACGATCCACAAAGAACAGCTCGAGCGGCCAACCCACTGCGTCGGTGGGCAACAACGTTCGTAGCGCTCGCCTGCGACGCCGACAGATGACGACTGGGTTCACACCTCGCCAGCGGCGAGTGCTTTCGGCGAGACTGTCAGCAGCCCGGACCCTGGGACCGACCGGTTCTCCCGCCTGACGACGATCAAGCCGCGCGTTGAAAAACCCGGCGCTGGCCCGGAACCAAGACAATGAACACCAATGACCCTTAGCGATTCTGCAGTCATGGCATCTATCCCGACACGAACGAAGCTGGCCAGATCGACATACGGAGGGTTACCGGTAACGCGCCTGATACGGCGAGGCGGCTGTCCTTGTCACTCAACGGGTTGGCCAGTGCCGCCGCAACTAAGTCGGCAGATCCGGAAGAGGTGGTCTTTTCCGGCGAGCGCGCCCGAGTCTGTCGGTGGGATTCTCTACGCTTTCCCGATGGGATATGCGGCGATCGACGCGCTGCGGGAACGACACCCCGCTTGGCGACTGCTGCGTGCCGGCAACTCC
>DASQRI010000202.1:0-3579 GCA_035642975.1 Mycobacterium sp. | reverse complement strand
CACCGCTGGTGTCGTCTCCGATCCCGAGGATGCCGGTCACCGCGTTACTGGTGTCAAAGTTCTGGAAGGCGTCATTGGTGAAGAAGCTCGACAAGTCGCTCGGGTCCCAGGAGTAAACCTCGACCTCGACCGGAGCGGTCGTGTCGAGGACGCCGGTGGTGGTGGGGTAATCGACCGCCGCGTTGTCGTACGTCAGGTAGATGTAGTCCACCCCACCGCTGTAGCCGCTCTCGCCGATTCCGCTGGGTAACCCGAGGTTCAGCAGCTCCGAGAGCTCGGAAGAGCCCGAGTCGAGGTCCGATATCGGAACGACCAGGCCGCTGGATCCGGTGTCGACGAGCAGCGTCGTGCTCGCCCCGTCAACCGTGGCTCCCACCGTCGGCTCGGTCGGGTCGTTGGCAGGGAGGGTGATTGGAAGGTCGTAGGTGCCCGTTGTCGGCGAGTCTGCCGCCGGCGAAGCGTCCGCGGATGACGCGCCAGACGAGGCCGCGCCCGTCGCCGCCGTGACGGCATCGATGTTGTTCAGGTCGGACAGAAATGTGTCGGTCCAGCTGGTCAGATCCGTGGCGAGGGTGGGGTCGAAGCCGGCGAGTGAGTCCGTCACCTGGGTCAAGATCGGCTGGATAATCGGGTCGAGGAGGTCCTCGAAGTCGGCCTTGGCGGGGGCCGCCGAGCCGGTTGCCATCGCCGCTGCTGCGGCCAGGAACACACCGACGCCCGCACCCGCTCCGATCACCCTATGACGGCGCGTTTCGGCGTGGCGTGATTGCCTCTTGCCGCCAGTGCGGTCGCGATTAACCATTGGATTAACTCCCCGGGGCGTGTGGGTAAAGCTACTCAACCTGCAGAACTTAGCGATCCTGTGTTTCTATCAGGTTTCGCTAAGCTAAACGACAGTTCGTTGATTCCGCAACTCGAACAGCCAGTTTTTACGGCAGCGGTCCCCCGGCGGCAATAGCGGACAGCTTCGCGAACTGCTCGCCGTCCAGCGACGCGCCCCCGACCAGGGCCCCGTCCACGTCTTCCTGCGCGACGATGTCGCCGATGTTCTTGGCGTTCACCGAGCCGCCGTAGAGCACCCGAACGTCCTCGGCGATCTTCGGCGAGGCCAGCGAAGCCAGCTCTTTGCGGATGGCCGCGCACACCTCCTGAGCGTCGCCTGAGCTGGCCACCCGCCCGGTGCCGATGGCCCAGACCGGCTCGTAAGCGATGACGACCTTGTCGATCTGCTCGGCCGACAGCCCGGCCAGCGAGCCGCGCAGCTGGTTCTCGCAGTGGGCGACGTGCTCGCCGGCTTCCCGGACTTCCAGGTGCTCGCCTATGCAGACGATCGGGGTCAGCTCGTGCTTGAGCGCGGCAGCGGCCTTGGCGGCCACCAGGGCGTCGTCCTCGTCGTGGTAGGTGCGCCGCTCGGAGTGCCCGACGATGACATAGCGGCAGCCCAGCTTGGCCAGAAAGGCCCCGCTGATCTCACCGGTGTAGGCGCCGGAGTCGTGCTGCGAAAGGTCCTGGGCGCCGTAGGTGAGTCGCAGCTTGTCGCCGTCGACCAGGGTCTGCACGCTGCGCAGATCGGTGAACGGCGGGATCACCGCGACGTCGACCTTGTCGAAGTACTTGTCCGGCAGCGAGAACGCGATCTTCTGCACCAGCGCGATCGCCTCGAAGTGGTTGAGGTTCATCTTCCAGTTGCCCGCTATTAGCGGCTTGCGGCTCATCGGGTGTCCTTAGCTCAGATACTCAGCACTTCAAGACCGGGCAACGTCTTGCCCTCAAGGTATTCCAGTGAAGCCCCACCGCCGGTGGAGATGTGTGAGAAACCGTCCTCGGGCAGGCCCAGTGCGCGTACCGCCGCGGCGGAGTCGCCGCCGCCGACCACAGTGAACGCGCCTTTGGCCGTCGCGCCGGCGATCACTTTGGCGACACCCTTGGTACCGGCGGCGAATGCCGGGAACTCGAACACGCCCATCGGGCCGTTCCAGAAGATGGTCTCGGCGTTGGTCAGCAGCGTGGTGAACCGGATGACCGACCCCGGGCCGATGTCCAAACCCATCTTGCCGTCCGGGATCGCATCGGCGGCGACGAGTTGCGGCGGCGAATCGGCAGCGAACTTCTCGGCCACCACGATGTCTACCGGCAGTCGCAGCACGTCGGCGTAGGTGTCGAGCAATTGCCGGCAGGTATCGATCATCTCGGTCTGCAGCAGCGAGGTCCCTACCGAAAGGCCAGCTGCGGCAAGGAATGTGAAGCACATGCCGCCGCCGATGAGGATGCTGTCCGCCTTGGTGGCCAGCTGCTCGATCACACCGAGCTTGTCCGACACCTTCGAACCACCGAGCACGACGGCATAGGGTCGCCGCGTCGAGCTGGTCAGCCGCTCGAGCACGCTCACCTCCTCGGCGACCAGCTTGCCCGCGTAGTGCGGCAGCAGTTTGGCGATGTCGTAGACCGAGGCCTGCTTGCGGTGCACCACCCCAAAGCCGTCAGAGACGAAAGCGCCTGTCGGCCCGACTAATTCGGCGAGCTCTTGGGCCAGCGCCTGCCGCTCCCCGTCGTCCTTGCTGGTTTCCCGCGGGTCGAAGCGAACGTTCTCCAGCAGCAGGACATCGCCGTCGGTCAGGCGCCCGGCGCGCGCCCTCGCGTCACGGCCGACAACGTCGTCGGCCAACTGGACGTCCTTGGCCAGCTGCTCGCCGAGCGCCGCAGCGACCGGCGCCAACGACAGTTTCAGGTCGGGTTTGCCGTCCGGTCGTCCCAGATGTGAGGTCACCACCACTCGGGCGCCAGCGTCAGCCAGTGCCTTGAGCGTGGGCACCGATGCGGCAATCCGGCCGGCATCGGTGATCACGCCATCGCGCAGCGGCACGTTCAGGTCGGACCGCACCAGCACGCCACGCCCCGAAACTCCCTGCGCGAGAAGGTCGGAGAGATCAGGGATCGACGATTCCGCCACGGCTATAGCGACTTGCCGACCAGCGCGACCAGATCGACCAGTCGGTTCGAGTAACCCCACTCGTTGTCATACCAGGACACCACCTTGGCCAGGTTGTCGACCACCTTGGTCAGGCCCGAGTCGAAGATCGAGCTGTGCGGGTCGGTGACGATGTCGCTGGAGACGATCGGGGCGTCGTAGTACTTGAGGATGCCCTTCATCGGGCCCTCGGCGGCGGCCTTCATCGCGGCGTTGATCTCCGCGGCGGTCGCCGACTTGGTCAGCTCGGCGGTGAGGTCGGTTACCGAGCCGGTGGGAATCGGCACCCGCAACGCGTAACCGTCCAGCTTTCCCTTGAGCTCGGGCAGCACCAGGCCGATTGCCTTGGCGGCGCCGGTGGAGGTCGGCACGATGTTCAGCGCCGCGGCGCGGGCCCGGCGCAGGTCCTTGTGCGGGCCGTCCTGCAGGTTCTGGTCCTGCGTGTAGGCGTGCACGGTGGTCATCAGACCCTTGACGATGCCGAACTCGTCGTTGAGGACCTTGGCCACCGGCCCGAGGCAGTTCGTCGTACACGACGCGTTGGAGATGATGTTCTGGCTGCCGTCGTACTTGTCGTCGTTGACGCCGAGCACGATGGTGATGTCCTCGTC
>DASQRI010000201.1:0-14924 GCA_035642975.1 Mycobacterium sp. | reverse complement strand
TTAAACCTCATTGTGGGATGGGGTGGGGACCCGGCCATGCTATTCGGAGCTGTGCATGTGCCATTTCGATTGCGTTCGCGGTTGGCCCTGGGCCCGCGGCAACGATCCTTGTTGCATGATTCGTTGCATGGCCCCGAAACGAACGCCGCCCCATCCGCGAAAACGCAGGTGAAGCGGTATTTCCCATTGGGGTGAGTGACGGGACTCGAACCCGCGACATTCAGGATCACAACCTGACGCTCTACCAACTGAACTACACCCACCATTGCCGCCGGCCGGATACGCGAGGTGCCGGGGCGGCGACGTCGATACTAGCCGCTCGGGCGCTCGGCGGCCGAATCGATTCCCTCCGGCGCGGGCGGTTCAATCGCAAGCTCGTCGGCCACCGCCGCAATTTCGCTGGTCGCCGGCCCCGGCGGCGGCACGAAGGCGGTGCGCCGGTAATACTGCAGCTCGCGGATGGATTCGTGAATGTCGGCCAGCGCACGGTGTGCCAGCCCCTTGGCGGGCTGGCCGTAGTAGATACGTGGGTACCAGCGGCGGCACAGTTCCTTGATCGAGCTCACATCGATCATCCGGTAGTGCAGAAACGAATCCAGAGCAGGCATGTCGCGCGCGATGAAGCCGCGGTCGGTGGCGATCGAGTTGCCAGCCAGCGGCGCCGTTTTGGCCTGTTTGACGTGTTCACGGATGTAGTCGAGCACCATCGTCTCGGCGGCGGCCAGTTCCACGGTGGACGCCCGCACCTCTTCGATCAGGCCCGAGCGGGTATGCATCTCGGCGACCACGTCGGCCATCGACGACAGCGCAGGGTCGTCGGCGTGGATCACCACGTCGACGCCGTCGCCAAGAATGTTCAGGTCGGCGTCGGTAACCAGGACGGCGATCTCGATCAACTTGTCCGAGCGCAGATCGAGTCCGGTCATCTCGCAGTCGATCCACACCAGTTCGTCCCGCACAGCCTTCACAGTAGGCAAAGTTAGCTGGCGGACCTGCAGCCACCCCGGCTGGGCGCGTCAGCAAGTAATGTCATGCGATGTCGGTACTAGCGTTGATGGTCCGGCTCCCCAGCGGGCCGAAGCGGCCCGCATCCGTCACCGGACTCGACTACCAGTGGAGAGGCAGACGTCACGATGAGCTCCGAGCCAACACCAGGAAGCGCATCGGCAACGGCTCCAGCGCAGCAGATCGCAGCCGGCTACGCCGTCCAGGGCCAGGCCCTGGAGTTGGGCACAGTTGTCGTCGACGGAACGGCAGACCCGACCGCGCAAATCCGCATCCCGCTGGCCACCGTCAACCGGCACGGTTTGGTGGCCGGGGCCACGGGCACCGGGAAGACCAAGACGCTGCAGGTGATCGCCGAACAGCTGTCCGCGGCCGGTGTGCCGGTGCTGATGGCCGACGTCAAGGGCGACCTGTCGGGCCTGTCGCGGCCCGGTGAGAGCAACGACAAGATCACCGAGCGCGCCAAAGAGACCGGCGACAAGTGGGAGGCGAGCGCCTTTCCGGTGGACTTTATGTCGCTGGGCACCAAGGGCATCGGTGTTCCAGTACGCGCCACGATTGCCAGCTTCGGGCCGATCCTGCTGTCAAAGGTGTTGGGCCTCAACGCCACTCAGGAATCGACGCTGGGCCTGATCTTTCACTGGGCCGGGCAGCAAAACCTCGAGCTGTTGGATCTGAAGGACCTGCGGGCGGTAATCAGCTATCTCACCGATGACCAGGGCAAGGCCGAGCTGAAGTCGCTGGGCGGCGTGTCGGCGCAGACGGCCGGGGTTATCCTGCGTGCGCTGGTCAACCTGGAAGCCGAAGGCGCCGATACCTTTTTCGGCGAGCCCGAGCTAAAACCCAAGGACCTGCTGCGTTTTGACGACAAAGGCCGCGGGGTGATCTCGCTGCTGGAGTTGGGCGACCAGGCCGCACGCCCGGTGCTGTTTTCCACCTTCTTGATGTGGGTGCTGTCCGACCTTTTCAAGTCTTTGCCCGAGATCGGCGACGTGGACAAACCCAAGCTGGTGTTCTTCTTCGACGAGGCCCATCTGTTGTTCACCGAAGCGTCGAAGGCATTCCTGGAACAGGTCGAGCAGACCGTCAAACTCATCCGCTCCAGGGGAGTCGGCGTGTTCTTCTGCACCCAGCTGCCCACCGACGTCCCCAACGAAGTGCTGTCGCAGTTGGGGGCGCGCATCCAGCACGCCCTGCGCGCGTTCACGCCCGATGACCAGAAGGCGTTGACCAAAACTGTTCGCACCTATCCGAAAACCGATGTCTACGACCTGGCTTCGGCATTGACATCGCTGGGCATCGGTGAAGCCGTGGTCACCGTGTTGTCGGAGCGGGGCGCCCCGACCCCGGTCGCCTGGACCAGGCTGCGCTCGCCGCGGTCGCTGATGGCCGCCATCGGTGACGACGCGATCAGCGCCGCGGCCAAGGGCAGCCCGCTACAGGCCACCTACGGTGAGACCAAAGACCGGGAATCGGCGTACGAGAAGATCCAAGCCAAGATTGCGCAGGCCGCCGCCAATCAGCCGGCGGCAGCGGGATCGAAGCCTGCGCCGGCGGAGGCCGCCAAGAAGCCGGGCTGGTGGAAGCGATTCGTGAACAGCCGGGGCTTCCAGACCTTCCTCAAAGCGCTCGGTACCGAACTGATACGCGGCATGCTCGGCAACGGACGTCGCCGCCGTTAATTCAGCCGCCGCCCATCTTCTTGTAGAAGGTCCCGACAATCGGCGCGACGATGGCGCGTGGCGCATACTGGCTCGCCACCGACATCGCCTTGGACGTCACGCCGGGCACAATGCGCATCTTGTTGCGCGCCAAGGCATCTAGCGACTTGCGTGCGGTGTACTCGGTGGAGATCCAGAGGAAATCGGGCACCAGTTTCTCGACGATCGACGCCTCAGACGGATCCGGTAGGTCGGAGCGCACCGGACCCGGGGCCAGCAGCGTCACGTGCACACCGGACTTTCGCACTTCGCCGCGCAACGACTCACTGAACGTGTTCACGAACGCTTTCGTCGCCGCATACGTCGCGTTGTACGGGATCGGTGAATTGCCCGCTGCCGAACCGGAAATCAAGATGCCGCCGGCTTTGCGCTCGATCATGCCCGGCAGCACCGCCAGCACCAAGTCGTGTACCGCGATGGCGTTGAGCTGTACCTGTGCCTTTTCCGTTGCTGCGTCAAGTGTCGAGACCGAACCGAAGTTCGCCGTGCCCGCGTTGGCGCACAGGATCGAGATGGTCCGAGTGGCCAACTCGTCGGCCAGTTTTGCTCGTTCCACCGGGTCGGCGAGGTCAGCCGGGCGCACGTCGACAGCGACACCGTATTTCGCGGTCAGGCTGCTGGCCAGGTTGTTGAGAAGGTCTTCGCGCCGTGCCGTGATGATCAGATTGTGGCCGCGGGCCGCCAATTCGGTGGCCAATGCTTCGCCGATGTTCTGCGAGGCGCCGGTGACAACGGCACGTGCGTCGGGACTGGGAGCGGGTACCGGCATGCGCCAATGGTAGACAGACCAACGATGTCTGATTCCGGCAGTAACGATTCCCCCAGATCCGAGCGAGCCCAGGCGGTGGCGTGGGCACTGTGGGACACCGGTTCGGCGGGTGTCAGCGCCGTCGTGGTGACGTTCGTGTTCTCGGTGTATCTGACCGGCACCGTCGGCAAGGGCTTGCACAGTTCGGTGCCGCCGGCGAGTTGGCTGGGTCGCGCGCTGGGGATCGCCGGATTGACGATTGCGGTGCTGGCTCCGGTGATCGGCGTGTGGGTCGAGGATCCGCGTCGGCGGCGCGTCGTCTTGACCGCACTGACCGGCCTGGCGGTGACGCTGGTGAGCGCTATGAGCCTGATCCGCGACCGCCCGCAGTACTTGTTGCCTGGGTTGGCGCTGCTGGCCGCTGCCGCGGCGTGCGGCGATCTGGCCAGCGTTCCCTACAACGCCATGATGCGTCAGCTCACGACGCCGCAGAACTCGGGCCGGATCTCCGGCCTGGGGTTGGCGGCGGCATTCGTCGGCAGCGTCTTGTTGTTGCTGGTGGTCTACTTCGGCTGTATTGCCGGCACCGGCGCCACCCGCGGGTTCTTGCAGCTGCCCGTCAGCGACGGCATGAACGTCCGGATCGCGATGCTCGTCGCCGCCGGGTGGTTTGTGCTGTTCGCCTCGCCGCTGCTGCTGACCGCGCACCGGTTGCCGTCGCCGGCGGAGCACTTCGTGCCCATCCGTGGCATGCTGGGCGGTTATCGCAGGCTGTGGTCGGAGCTGGTCGCCGAATGGCGTCGGGATCGCAACCTGGTGTATTTCTTGCTGGCCGCGGCGGTTTTTCGGGACGGCCTGGCGGGCATGTTCACCTTCGGCGGCGTACTCGGCGTCAACGTGTACGGGATCTCACCGGCTGATGTGTTGATCTTCGGGATGGCCGCCAGCGTGGTGGCGGCGCTGGGGGCCGTGCTGGGCGGGCTGCTGGACGACCGGATCGGATCCAAGCCGGTGATCGTCGTATCACTGGCCAGCATCATCGCCGCCGGCCTCGCGATGATGGCGTTGTCCGGCCCCCGCGCGTTCTGGGTCACCGGGCTGTTGTTGTGCCTGTTCATCGGGCCTGCGCAAGCATCGGCGCGGACCCTGCTGCTGAGGATGTCCAGCCAAGGCAAAGAGGGTGTGGCCTTCGGCCTCTACACGATGACCGGACGTGCGGTGTCGTTCGTGGCGCCGTGGCTGTTTTCGGTTTTCGTCGACGTGTTTGGTGCTGTTCGCGCCGGCATGGGCGGCCTGTGTTTGGTGATGGCGGTTGGGCTGCTGGGCTTGCTGATGGTCCGCGCCCCGCGCCGGAGTCTGCCGGCAGAAGTGGGTTGAGCCGGTTTAGCTCGAACCGTTGCAGACCGTCAGGCCGGCGCCGGTGCGTTGGACGACCTGAGCACCGTCCACCGTCACCGAACAGGTCACGTCGTGGCCGATGTTCACGATGGTGACGTTGGGCTTCGGGCTGCCCGATGTCGGGAGGCTGACTTGCTTGCTCCATGGCAACCCGACGTTGAATTCGGTCTGCATCATCCCGTCGTTGTCCACCCAGGTGATGCTGATTGCGCGACCCTCGCCGCTGACGTTGTAGAGCACGGTCTGCATCGCGCTCCCGTTGGCGGGCGGACTGGATTCGGTGCTGGGCGGCTCGGATGCGCCCGCCGACGGCGACGGCGACATGGAAGTCGTCGGAGCCGGGTTCGGCGAGCTCGGCATCGCCGGCAACGGAGGCACCTCGGTTTGCTTCCTGGCCGTGCCGTTGGCGATCACCAAGGCGATGACCAGCGCGGTCACCAGCACTACCGCCGCGGCGGCGGCGATCCACAACCAGCGCGGCGCTTTCGGCCGCCCGGTCGGGAGTTCTTCTGTTGGCTGCTCTGGCGGCGGCTGACCGTGCAGCCAGTACTGGGGCAGCTTCTCGGTCGGGTGGTTCGCGTTCAAATCCGGCGATGAGCCGGGGTAGTACGGGGGCGGATAGCCGCCGCTGTAAGCCGGGTCGGTGTACTGCGGATAGGGCTGACGGATTCGTTGGGTCTGGTCAGTCCCCTGTTGAGCCGAACGGGTGTGCTCGGGATCACGTCGATCGCTCATGCCCACCTCATTGCTGCAGGCTACCTGCAGCACAACCTTCGGCGCCGAAACACCTGATGAGCCGTCAGATCGGTGATAGACGGAGCGCCGCCGGCGCGCTTTCCGGCACGATCGGATTGCGCGGCCGAACAGGCGAAATCTGCTGATAAGCGGAGCCCAGCGGAGGGCGGGGGTCAGATTCGCCTTCGTTGGGCCACAGCGCGACCGCCCGCTCCGACATCGCGGTGATGGTCAGGGCCGGATTGACGCCCAGATTTGCTGTGATCGTCGACCCATCAATGATGTGCAAGGCCGAATACCCGTATAGCCGCTGGTAGGGGTCGACGACGCCGGTTGCCGGTGAATCTCCTATTGCGCAACCGCCGATGAAATGCGCGGTGGTCGGTCGGTTGAAGATGTCGAAGTAATAGCCGCGCGGGTCGCCGTCGAGTTTCTCGGCGGCTCGTCGGGTGATGTCGTGGGCGACGGGATTCCAGTTCGGATTAGGCGCCCCCCTGCCCTGTCGAGTGGCCATCTTCGAGCCGAAGAGGCCACGCCTGAGGTAGGTCGTCAGGGAATTGTTCAGATCCTGCATGGCAAGCAGAGATATTGATTTCTCGGATGCTCCTCGCGCCCTGAAGGAGCGGGCGAACACAGACCGATGGCGCAGGTTCGTCAGCACCCATCTGGCCAGGCGGTGTCGGTCGCCGTCGACCAGAGTGGTGGTAAGCCGGAACGGCCAGTCAGTGCCCTTGCCGACGTGGAAGGCCTCGATGTGAGTGTGCGCATTGGGATGGATCGACGAGGTCCCAGTCACCCCTTGGGCCAGATTCGTGCGTGTTCGCGAAGTGGCGACTAATTCGACCTCCGAGTTGGTCCGCGCCAGTTCGCCCAACCGCGGCGAAATCCGCGGCAGTGATCCGTTCACCCGCAGGCGATGAAGCAGGTTTTGGGTGCCGAGTGCCGCGGCGGAGAAGACCACCTGATCGGCGCGCCAGGTCCGGTGTTGTTTGCGGACCCGCCGTCCGGTGTGCACGGTTTCGACCTGGTAACCGCCGTCGGGCAATTCGCGAACGTCGACGACGCTTGTCATCGGGTGGATCTGTGCGCCCGCCTTTTCGGCGAGGTACAGGTAATTTTGTTCAAGGGTGTTCTTGGCATGGTTCGAGCATCCGCTGATGCAATGAGAGCAGAAGATGCAGCCGGTGCGGTCTGGTCCGACGCCGCCGAAGTACGGGTCGGGCACCGTCTTGCCGGGCTCGCCGAAAAATACACCCACCGAGGTTGGGTGAAACGTCGCGCAATGCCCAAATCGTCCGCGATGGACTTGAATACGTGGTCTGCGGGGGTCAACCTCGGATTCGTCGTGACGCCGAGCATTCGTTTGGCCTGGTCGTAATACGGCGCTAACTCAGCCTTCCAGTCCGTGATCGATGCCCACTGGGGATCGTTGTAGAACTGCTCCAGCGGTTCGTAGAGCACGTTGCCGTAGATCAGTGAACCGCCACCGACGCCAACAGCCGACTGGACAGCGACGTTCTTCAAAACCGTGATCCGCAGCGGGCCAAAGAAGCCCAAAGAGGGCTGCCACAGGGTCTTTCGCATTGGCACTCTGCCGGGAGGGTAGTCCTGCGGCCGAAAGCGAGCCCCCTGCTCGAGCACGCCGACGCGATATCCCTTCTCGCTCAAGCGAAGAGCGGTAACCGAGCCACCGAAACCCGAGCCGATCACGATGACGTCATAGTCGGGACTCATCGAAGCCCTCTCGCCAGCTGCATGGGGCCATCGGTCTGGGGCCCATTAACAGGTTGACGCTGAGAATATGCCTCCGAACCGGTTCCGCACACGAAAACCGCATGCACCGCGTCAGGAAGCGCCACCGTTCAGGGCGGCGACCGTCATCGCCCGCATCACCGACCGAGACCGCGCTGCCCTGGTGTCGGCGGGCTTCATGCTGTGCGGCGTGGAGTTGAGCAGACCGAACACGGCGTGCGCCATCAGGCGGGCGTCGGACTCGGCAAGTCCCGGCTCGAGCTCGCGCAATACGCCCACCCACACCTCCACATATTGGCGCTGGGCCCGGCGCACCTGGCGTTCGGCGGCGGCCGGCAGGTAGGCGAGGTCGCGGTCTTGGATCCGGATGAGATCCGGTTCGCCCAGCGCGAAGTCGAGGTGAAAGTCGATGAGACCGTCGAGTGCCGCGGCAGCGTCGGCCTCGCGAGACCGGACCTCTCGCGCCCCGGCGAGCAAGCGAGTGCTGATACCGACCAGCAACTCGACCAGCAGCGACTCCTTGTTGGGGAAGTGACGGTAGATCGCCGGGCCGCTGACCCCGGCTGCAGCGCCGATGTCTTCCAGCCGCACCGCGAAAAACCCGCGTTCGGCGAACAGCCGCTCGGCTGCGGCCAGCAGTTGCAAACGCCGGTCCGACTTGCGCCGGCTGCGACGATTCGGACTGTCCCCGTTGCTGTCATCGTGGTCGGCTGCGGCGGACCCTGCCATCCGGCCTCCCTGGACACTTCGGTTAATCCACACTAACATATCACGAGTTAGTGATCATTAACCGAAATTGGCGTGCAACCGATGACCTCTCCGGCGGAAAACCGCGACGCGCACCGCGCGCTCGTCGCGCAGCTTCGGGACAAGCTGGCTACGGCCGCCCTCGGTGGCTCGGAGCGCTCCCGCGCGCGACACGTCGACCGCGGCAAGTTGCTGCCCCGCGACCGCGTCGACGGCCTGCTCGATGCCGGCAGTCCGCTGCTCGAGATCGCTCCGCTGGCTGCCGACGGGATGTATGACGACGAATGTCCCGGGGCGGGCATCATCACCGGAATCGGCAGGATCTCCGGTCGCGAGTGCATGATCGTGGCCAACGATGCGACGGTCAAAGGCGGTACCTACTACCCGATTACGGTCAAAAAGCACCTGCGCGCGCAGGAGATCGCCGGACAGAATCGGCTGCCGTGCATCTATCTGGTCGATTCTGGCGGCGCTTTCCTGCCGCGGCAGGACGAGGTGTTTCCCGACCGGGATCATTTCGGCCGGATCTTCTACAACCAGGCCAGGCTCAGCTCCGACGGCATTCCGCAGATCGCGGCCGTGCTGGGATCGTGCACCGCAGGCGGCGCCTACGTCCCGGCGATGAGCGACGAGGCGGTGATCGTTCGCAACCAGGGCACCATCTTTCTCGGCGGCCCGCCACTCGTGAAAGCGGCCACCGGGGAAGTCGTTTCAGCGGAGGATCTCGGTGGCGGAGAACTGCATTCCAAAATTTCCGGTGTCACCGATCATCTCGCGCACGACGACCGCGACGCACTGCGCATCATCCAGCGAATCGTCTCAACAGTGGGCCCGCGCGAACCACGCATCTGGGATGTGTTGCCTGCCGTGGATCCGATCGCCGATCAGACCGAGATCTACGAACAGGTTCCCGTCGACCCACGGATTCCCTATGACGTGCACAACGTCATCACCCGGCTCGTCGACGGGGGCGAATTCGTCGAATTCAAAGCCGAATACGGCAGCACGCTGGTCACCGGGTTCGCGCACATTCACGGTCACCCGGTCGGCATTGTCGCCAACAACGGTGTGCTGTTCTCCGAATCTGCGCTCAAAGGCGCCCATTTCATCGAGCTGTGCGACAAGCGGATGGTGCCGCTGTTGTTCCTGCAGAACATCTCCGGGTTCATGGTCGGACGCGACTACGAGGCCGGCGGGATCGCCAAGCACGGCGCCAAGATGGTGACCGCGGTAGCGTGTGCCCGGGTGCCCAAGCTGACCGTGGTGATCGGCGGCTCCTATGGTGCCGGCAACTACTCGATGTGCGGACGGGCGTATTCACCACGGTTCCTGTGGATGTGGCCGAACGCCCGCATTTCCGTCATGGGTGGTGAGCAGGCGGCGTCGGTGCTGGCGACGGTGCGCGGCGAGATGACGGCCGAGGAGGAAGAAGCGTTGAAGGCGCCGATCCGCGCCCAGTATGAACACCAGGGCAACCCCTACTATTCGACGGCCCGGCTCTGGGACGACGGGGTGATTGATCCCGCCGACACCAGAACGGTTGTGGGTCTGGCGCTTTCGGTGGTAGCTCATGCGCCGGTCGACCCGGTCTCCTACGGCGTCTTTCGAATGTGAGCGGCTGATGGTCTTCGATACTGTTCTGGTTGCCAACCGGGGTGAGATCGCCGTCCGGGTCATTCGGACCCTGAAGGCGATGGGCATCCGGTCGGTGGCCGTCTACAGCGACGTGGACGCCACCGCGCGCCATGTCGCTGCCGCGGACCTCGCCGTGGCAATCGGCCCGGCGCCCGCGCGTGACAGCTACCTCAACGTCCCCGCCATCGTCGACGCCGCTGCGCGCACTGGAGCGCAGGCCGTCCACCCGGGTTACGGATTCCTCTCGGAGAATGCCGGTTTCGCGGCCGCGCTGGCATCGGCGGGAGTGACGTTCATCGGGCCGCCGGTCGGCGCCATCCAGACCATGGGCGACAAGATCGCCGCCAAGGCCACCGTCTCGGCTTTCGGCGTTCCGGTGGTTCCCGGTATCGCACGGCCCGGACTCACCGACGATGACCTGATCGCGGCCGCCGACGAGATCGGCTATCCGGTTCTCGTCAAACCGTCTGCCGGTGGTGGCGGCAAGGGCATGCACATGGTCGAGCGGCCCGCTGACCTGCCCGGCGCGTTGGTCAGTTCCCGTCGGGAGTCGGCCGCGGCGTTCGGCGACGACACACTATTCCTCGAGCGATTCGTGTTGCGCCCCAGGCACATCGAAGTTCAAGTGCTGGCCGATAGCTACGGCAACGTGGTGCATTTCGGCGAGCGGGAGTGCAGCCTGCAGCGCCGACACCAGAAGGTCATCGAAGAGGCGCCGTCACCGCTACTGGATGACGCGACGCGGGCCCGGATCGGCGCCGCCGCATGTGATACCGCCCGCAGCGTCGACTACACCGGCGCCGGCACGGTGGAGTTCATCGTCTCGGCCGACCGCCCCGAGGAGTTCTTCTTCATGGAGATGAACACCCGACTGCAGGTCGAGCACCCGGTCACTGAGTTGGTGACGCGATGGGACCTGGTCGAATGGCAAGTCCGGATCGCGGCGGGGGAGAAGTTGACCGCAGCTCAGGCCGATATTGCGTTGCACGGGCACGCGATTGAAGCGCGGGTCTACGCCGAGGATCCCGCGCACGGCTTCCTGCCGACCGGCGGCGATGTGCTGGCGGTGGTGGAACCCGACGCAGCGGGTGTGCGCGTCGACTCGGGCCTGTCCGCAGGCATGGTCATCGGCAGCGACTACGACCCGATGCTGGCGAAGATCATCGCGCACGGCGCGGACCGGGCGGCCGCGCTGCGAACCCTGGATCGGGCGCTGGCCGACAGCGCGGTGCTCGGCTTGATCACCAACATCGAGTTCGCCCGATTTCTGCTGGCCGATCCCGATGTCGTCGCAGGTCGGCTGGACACCGGGCTGTTGGACCGCCGTGCCGGCGATTTCGCCGCGGCGCCGCCTTCCGGCGAACAGTTCATCGCCGCCGCAGCCTTCAGTTGGTTGCGACGCTTTCCCTCCACGGGCGCCGATCTGTGGGAGGTGCCAACCGGGTGGCGAGTAGGCGCCCACGCGCCGGTGACCTTTCGCCTACGGTGCGGCGAACACACCGACCACGTGCACATCACCGGGGTCCCGGACGCCGCCCAGGTGCGCATCGAGGATGGTGAATCCCATCGGCTGCAAGCTGATCTGGCGGGCCAGCGGCTGACGCTGACCCTGGACGGGCTGCACCGCGAGTACACCGTGGCGGCAGCGGACAGCAAGGTGTGGCTGGCCGGCGACGGTGCGGTCGCGGTGCTCGAGGAGGTGCGCGAAGCGCCGGTGCGCCCAGACGAGGAGCACACCGGAGACGCCGAACTGACCAGCCCCATGCCTGGGGCGATCGTCGCGGTCAGCGTCGACGACGGCGCTGAGGTCGAGGCCGGAACCGCCGTCGTCACGGTCGAGGCGATGAAGATGGAGCACGCGCTGACGGCGACCGTCGGCGGTGTGGTCGAACTTCTTGTCGCCGTTGGCGACCAGGTCAAGGTGGGACAGTCGCTGGCCCGAATCACCGCCAGCACCAACGCATTACCAGAAGCAGAGGATGAGGCGTCATGAACGATTTCTTATCGACTGGGACGCTGCCGGACGAGTACCAGCAGTTGGCCAAAACCGTTCGCGACTTCGCGCAGAGCGTCGTCGCACCGGTGGCTGCGCGCCACGATGCCGAGCACTCCTTCCCCTACGAGGTGGTCGCCGGCATGGCCGAGATGGGCCTGTTCGGTTTGCCTTTCCCGGAGGAGTGGGGCGGGATGGGCGGCGACTACTTCGCCTTGTGCCTGGCGTTGGAGGAGCTGGGCAAGGTCGACCAGAGCGTGGCGATCACGCTGGAGGCCGGCGTTTCGCTCGGCGCTATGCCCGTGTACCGGTTCGGCACCGACGCGCAGAAGCGAGAATGGCTGCCGGAGTTGGCCAGTGGTCGCGCGCTGGGCGCGTTCGGTCTGACCGAACCGGGCGGCGGCAGTGATCCCGGCGCGACGAAGACCACTGCGCATCTCGACGACGGTCACTGGGTGATCAACGGCTCCAAACAGTTCATCACCAACTCCGGTACCGACATCACCAAGCTGGTCACCGTCACCGCGGTCACCGGCGAGCGGGACGGTAAGAAAGAGATTTCGTCGATCCTCATCCCGGTGCCCGCACAAGGATTCACCGTGGAGCCCGCCTACGACAAGGTCGGCTGGAACGCTTCGGACACCCATCCACTGAGCTTCGACGACGTGCGGGTGCCCGAGGAGAATCTGCTCGGCGAACGCGGCCGCGGATACGCCAACTTCCTGCGCATTCTCGACGAGGGTCGGATCGCGATCGCGGCCTTGTCCACCGGCGTTGCTCAGGGCTGCGTCGACGAGAGCGTGAAGTACGCGCGGGAGCGCGAAGCGTTCGGTCAACCGATCGGGCGTCACCAATCCATCGCGTTCACCATCGCGCGGATGGAGGCGCGCGCTCACACCGCGCGGACCGCCTACTACGACGCCGCGGCGCTGATGCTGGCCGGTAAGCCGTTCAAGAAGCAGGCGGCGATCGCCAAGCTGGTCGCCAGCGAGGCCGCGATGGACAACGCCCGAGATGCCACCCAGATTCACGGCGGCTACGGGTTTATGAATGAATTCACCGTGGCCCGGCATTACCGGGACAGCAAAATTCTCGAGATCGGTGAGGGGACCAGCGAAGTGCAGCTGATGTTGATCGCCCGAGAGGTGGGGCTGTGACTTCAGAGAACGGCGAGCAGCCCGTCAAGACGGTTGTCCAGCGCGGGTTGTGGTTCGAGGAATTCGAAACCGGCGTGCGGTACCTGCATCGTCCGGGACGGACCATCACCGAAGCGGATAATGTGTTGTTCACCACGTTGACCATGAATACCCAAGCGCTGCATTTGGATGCGGCGTTCTCCGACGCGCTGCCGCCCTTCAATCAGCGGCTGGTGAACTCGATGTTCACCCTGTCGACCCTGGTCGGTCTGTCGGTGGCGCAGCTGACCCAGGGCACCATTGTCGGCAATCTCGGTTTTTCCGAAATCGCGTTCCCCAAACCGCTGTTTCATGGTGACACCCTCTACGCCGAGACCGTCATCACCGAGAAACGGGCATCGAAAAGCCGACCGGGCGAGGGCATCGTGACGTTTGCGCACACCGGTCGAAACCAGCACGGCGACGTGGTCGCCACCGCGAACCGCAAGACCCTGGTGCGTATGCAGCCTCCGCAGGCCGAGGACGGGCGGGCCTGATGGGCCTGCAGAATCCCGGGCCGGCATGGCTGTTCTGCCCGGCAGACCGTCCTGAGCGTTTCCAAAAGGCTGCGGCTGCAGCCGATATCGTGATCCTTGATCTCGAGGACGGAGTGGCCGCAGCCGACCGGCCCGCAGCGCGCGAGGCGCTCGTCGACGTTCCGCTCGATCCAGCCCGCACCGTGGTGCGCGTCAACCAGTTCGGCACCGCCGATCAGGAGCTCGACCTCGAGGTTCTGAAAAGCACCCCATACGACACCGTGATGCTGCCGAAATGTGAAGCAGTCGAACATGTTAGCGCGCTGGCGCCGCTGCACGTGATAGTGCTCGTCGAATCCCCGATGGGTGCCCTGGGCGTAACTGAGACCGTCCGGGTGCAGAACGCCATCGCGGTGATGTGGGGCGCCGAGGATCTGTTCGCGGTGCTCGGCGGCACTGCCAACCGCTACCCGGACGGGACATACCGCGAGGTGGCCAGGCATGTCCGCTCGCAGTCATTGTTGGCGGCCAAGGCGCACGGTCGCCTCGCTCTGGATTCGGTCTATCTCGACATCAAAGATCTCGACGGGCTGCGCGCAGAGGTCGACGACGCCGTGGCGGTGGGTTTCGACGCGAAGGTTGCGATTCACCCCAGCCAGCTGGCCGTGATACGGGCCGGTTACGCGCCGTCGCCCGACCAGGTGCAGTGGGCGCGACAGGTTCTCTCCGCAGCCGCCGATGAACGTGGTGTCTTCGCATTTGAGGGCTTAATGGTGGATGCGCCCGTGTTGCGGCGAGCCGAGCGGATCGTTCGGCTCGCCCTTGACTCTGGCTCGCAGCAGTCCGGGTCTTCGGGTATGCTCTGACCCGCCGCACACCTGTGCCGGTAGTTGGTTGGTTGCGTCTCACAGGGGGTCGAGACGCCGAACTCCTCAGGCAGCGGATGTTGCGGTCATCGCCTCCTTGACCTGGTGCGGGTCGTTTTGTGATGGTAGTGCGAAGGACGACATTCACTGACGTTGTGACCGCGCGATCACAGGAGGCGGTATGGCTGAGGTCTCTCCGATGCCGATGAATGTCGACCTTGAGCCGGTGCAACTCGTCGGTCCGGATGGCGCGCCAACGGCCGAAGTCCGCTACCGCCGGGCCCTTCCCGCGGAGACACTCTGCTGGCTCTACGAGATGATGATGGTCACCCGCGATGTGGACGCCGAATTCGTCAATCTGCAGCGCCAGGGTGAATTAGCGCTGTTTGCGTCGTGCTGCGGCCAAGAGGCGGCACAGGTCGGAGCCGCGGCCTGCTTGCGCAAGACCGAATGGCTGTTTCCTCAATACCGCGAGCTGGGCGTCTTTCTCGTGCGCGGCATCCCGCCCGGTGATGTCGGTGCGGCGTGGCGCGGAACATGGCATGGCGGGCTGGATTTCACTAAGAAGTGCTGCGCTCCGATATCGGTTCCGATCGGCACCCAGACGCTGCATGCCGTCGGCGCAGCCATGGCCGCCCAGCGGCTCGGCGAGGACTCGATCACGGTGGCCTTT
>DASQRI010000200.1:0-13681 GCA_035642975.1 Mycobacterium sp. | reverse complement strand
ACGGTGGAGACGGTGACGTCAAGCTCGTCTCGAGGTTTCACTCGCAGCGCTCGCAGGGTGGCGTTGCTGCATCGGTTGTAGAACGTGATGACCGGCCGAACGGCCCGCACATACACCAGGTAGGCCGGGATCAGCAGCATCGCCGTCCGCTCCGGGCCGGCGATGGCGATGTTCTTCGGCACCATTTCGCCGAGCAGCACATGCAGCGTCACCACGATCGTCAGCGCAATGACGAATGACGCCGTGTGCAGCAGTGCGGGGGAGATGTCCAGCAGATCGAATGGGCGCCGCAGCAGATCGGCGACCGCGGGCTCGCCGAGTCGACCCAGCAGCAGCGAAGCGACCGTGATACCGAGCTGGGCCCCCGCGAACATCAGCGGCAACTGCTCGCCGGCCCTGATCACGGTGACCGCGCTGGATCTGCCCTGTTCGGCCAATGCCTCGAGTCGGTCTCGCCGCGCGGAGATCAGCGAGAATTCCGAGCCCACGAAAAACGCGTTGGCGCCCACCAACAGAATGGTCGCCAACACCTCCAGCAAGTCGCCCATCAGTGACCCCGCATCGCGCCGGAATCGACGTGATCAGCCAGCTGGGTCAGCTCGAGCAGGTCGATGCGGCGGCCGTCCATCCGGACCACCCTGGCCTGCCAGTGCGCCGAGGTGTGGGGTATACCGTCGGGGTCGTATCCGCTGAGCTCCACCTCGTCTCCGGTTACCGGAATGCGGCCGAGCTGCTGGAGCACCAGCCCGCCGATCGTCTCGTATTCGCCCTCCGGAGCGTGATACCCGGTTGCGGCAGCGACCTCGTCGATGCGCAGCAGACCGGATACCTGCCAACCGTTGCCGGCTGCCACGACGTCGGGGGTGGCGTCGTCGTGTTCGTCGCGAACGTCGCCGACGATCTCTTCGATCAGGTCCTCGACCGTGACCATGCCCGCGGTCCCGCCGTACTCGTCGACGACCATGGCGGTCTGTAGGTCGTTAGCGCGGATCTGTCCCATCAGCGCGTCGCCGTCGAGTGTGGAGGGCACCACCGCAACCGGCTGTGCGACAGCGGTCACCAGCGTGTGTACCCGTTCGGCGGGCGGAACTTCGAAGACCTGTTTGACGTGCACGATGCCGACCGTCTCGTCGAGGTCACCGTCGACGATCGGGAACCGGGAGAAACCGGTCTCGGTGGCGGTGGCGACCAGATCCGCGACGGTGTTATCGACTTGCAGCGCAATGATTTTCGATCGCGGAGTCATCAGCTCTTCGGCGGTCAGCGTGCCGAACTGCAATGAGCGGTCCAGCAGCGCCGCGGTGGTAGCGTCCAGCGAACCGCTACGCGCGGACGTACGCACCAGCGACACCAGTTCCTGCGGCGACCGCGCTGACCGCAGCCCCTGGGCGGGCTCGATGCCCAGCTTGCGCAGGATCCAGTTGGCCACACCGTTCGTCAGGCGGATCGGCCAGGTCATCAGCCAGGAGAACAGCAGCTGTATCCCGGCGACGGCGCGGGCGGTCGCCAATGGCCGTGCCACGGCGAGGTTTTTCGGGACCAACTCACCGAAGATCATCGACACTGACGTGACGACCACCAACGTCACGAAGGCGACGACGGCATCGGCGACCCGGTCGGGCACCCCGAGTGCGTCCATCGCCGGGTGCGGCAACTCGGCCACCAGCGGCTCCGTGAGGTATCCGGTGATCAGCGTGGTGATCGAGATGCCCAGCTGCGCCCCGGACAGCTGGAACGACAGGGTCTGATGCGCGCGCCGCACGAACCGGTCGCGGCGGCCGCCGTCGCGGGCGTTTGCCTCCACGGTGCTGCGCTCGAGCGTGGTGAAGGAGAACTCGGCTGCGGTGAACAGCGCATTGGCCGCGATGAGCAGCACTATGGCCAGCAGGCTGAGCAGGGTAACGACCAGATTCATCGAGGCCACCCTCGAGGAGGCTCCTCAGAGTCGGCGTCACACACGCCGGACGGCGCGGGTGCCTGCGGCACGGAAACCCTTTCCTCGACCCATCCACTGATCACGTGAGCCTTTATGTTAGCGAAGCCATGGCACGGCGAAGTCCTCGTCGCTGCAACGACACGCCTTAACCGCGAGGATTACCACCCGAACGGCAACGGATGGCCCTCAGCAAAGCCGGCCGCGGACTGCACACCGACCACCGCTCGCTCGTGCAACTCGGCCAGCGTCGACGCGCCGACGTAGGTGCAGGTGCTGCGCACTCCGGAGGTGATGTGGTCGAGCAGATCCTCGACACCGCCGCGGGCGGGGTCCAGGCCCATCCGCGAAGTCGAGATGCCTTCCTCGAACAGCGCTTTGCGAGCGCGCTCGAAGGCGCTGTCGCCGGAGGTGCGGGCTACCACCGCCCGTTTGGACGCCATGCCGTAGCTCTCTTTGTACGGCTGATCGTCGCGGTCACGCATCAGGTCGCCGGGGGATTCGTAAGTGCCGGCGAACCACGATCCGATCATCACGTTGGACGCCCCGGCCGCCAGCGCCAGGGCCACGTCCCGGGGGTGGCGCACCCCGCCGTCGGCCCAGACGTGCGCACCGAGGTGCTTTGCCGTCGCAGCGCATTCGAGCACCGCAGAGAACTGGGGCCGGCCCACACCGGTCATCATCCGGGTGGTGCACATCGCCCCCGGGCCCACACCGACCTTGACGATGGAAGCCCCGGCGCTGATCAGGTCGCGCGTGCCGTCCGCCGAGACCACGTTGCCGGCGACCAGCGGCACACCCAGATCCAGCGACGAAATCGACTTGATGGCGTCCAGTGTTTTCACCTGGTGCCCGTGGGCGGTGTCCACGACAACCAGGTCGACGCCCGCCTCGGTCACCGCCTGGGCTTTGGAGACCACATCGCCGTTGATCCCGACCGCTGCGGCGATGCGCAGCCGACCTTTCGCGTCGGTGGCCGGCGTGTAGATGCCCGCGCGGATCGCCCCGGTGCGGGTCAGCACACCGGCCAGCGTGCCGTCGGGGCCGGTGAGCACCGCGACATCGACGGGGGCGTGCTCGAGACGGTCGAAGACTTCTCGCGGGTCGGTGCCCACCGGGACGCTGACGAAGTCGGTGATCGCGATATCGCGAACCCGTGCGAAACGATCCACGCCCTCGCAACACGACTCGGTGACCAGGCCGATCGGACGTCCCTCGAAGGCCACCACCGCGGCACCGTGTGCCCGCTTATGAATCAGCGCTAATGCATCCGACACCGCATCCTCGGGGGCCAGTATCACCGGGGTGTCGACAACCAGGTCGCGGCTTTTGACAAAGTCCACCGTCTGTTGCACCGCGGTGATCGGAAGGTCCTGCGGCAGAACGACAATTCCGCCGCGGCGGGCGACCGTCTCGGCCATCCGACGTCCCGCGACCGCGCTCATGTTGGCCACCACCACCGGGATGGTGGTGCCGGAGCCGTCGTTGGTGGACAAGTCGACGTCGAAGCGCGACGCCACATCCGAATGGTTCGGCACGATGAAGACGTCGTCGTAGGTCAGGTCGTACGCGGGACGGTGCCCGTCCAGAAACCTCATCGGTATCGCCCCAAACTGATCACGCCCCCTTGTGCGGTCCCGGCTAAGCCGGCACCTCGGTGCGGTCCCCGCTCCACAGTGTGTGGAACTTCTTGCTCGGGTCCTCGTCGATGCGACCGTACGTGTGCGCACCGAAGAAGTCCCGCAGGCCCTGGGTGAGCGCGGCGGGCAGTCGCTCGGTGCGCAGCGCGTCGTAGTAGGACAGCGCCGACGAGAACCCCGGGTTGGGGATACCCAGTTCGGTGGCGGTCACCACGACGCGACGCCAACTGTCGATGGCCGATTCGATTGCGCTGCGGAAATAGGGCGCGACGATCAGGGTCGCCAGGTCGGGGTCCTCGTCGAATGCTTCCTTGATGCGGTTGAGGAACTTCGCCCGGATGATGCATCCGCCCCGCCAGATGGTGGCCATGTCTCCCGGCTTGATGCCCCAGTCGTATTCGGCACTGCCGGCCTGGATCTGGTTGAAACCCTGCGCGTAGGCGATGATCTTCGACGCGTAGAGCGCCCTGCTGACATCGTCGATGAACTGCTTTGCATCGCTCGGCTTTTCGCCCAGGTGGCCGGACGCCAGGCCGGTCGTGGCCTTGCGCTGGACCACCGATCCCGACAGCGCGCGAGCAAACACCGCCTCGGCGATACCCGTCACCGGCACGCCGAGATCCAGGGCCGACTTCACCGTCCAGCGCCCAGTGCCCTTCTGCTCGGCCTCGTCGAGGATGACATCCACCAGCGGCTTGCCGGTCCTGGCGTCGGTCTGGCGCAAGACCTCAGCGGTGATCTCGATGAGAAAGCTGTCCAGATCGCCCTTGTTCCATTCGGCGAAGACGTCGGCGATCTCGGGTGCGGTCTTGCCGAGTCCGTCGCGCAGCAGTTGGTAGGCCTCACCGATCAACTGCATGTCGGAGTACTCGATGCCGTTGTGCACCATCTTGACGAAGTGCCCGGCGCCGTCGGGGCCGATGTGCGTACAGCAGGGGACGCCGTCGACGTGCGCGGAGATCTCCTCCAGCAGCGGGCCGAGCGACTTGTACGACTCGGCGGGACCGCCCGGCATGATCGACGGCCCGTTCAGCGCCCCCTCCTCGCCGCCGGAGATGCCGGCGCCGACGAAGTGCAGACCACGCTCGCGCATCGCCTTCTCACGCCGGATGGTGTCGGTGTAGAGGGCATTGCCGCCGTCGATGATGATGTCGCCCTTTTCCATGGCGTCGGCAAGTTGCTCGATGACGGCATCGGTAGGGTCACCGGCCTTGACCATGATCAGCACCCGGCGCGGCTTCTCCAGTGCGTCCAGGAATTCCTCGATGGTCTCCGATCGGACGAACTTGCCCTCGTCGCCGTGCTCTTTGAGCAGCGCGTCGGTTTTGGCGACCGATCGGTTGTGCAGTGCGACCGTGTACCCGTGATGGGCGAAGTTCCTGGCGAGGTTCGAGCCCATCACGGCCAGGCCGGTGACTCCGATTTGCGCGGTGCCGGTAGTAGCGTTCGATTTCGACGAGCTCATGTGTTCGCCTCTCAAGTCCGTGACTTCTGGCCAAGCCCTGCACCGAACACTGTGACACAGCCGGATTCGGGTACCTGCAAACTATCGCCAAAGCGCTCCGCTTGCGCCTTTGCGGGGTTAGGCAGCGGTGAACAGCCGGTGCAGTTCGGTCAGCCAGGGGATCGCCAGCGCGACCGTGGGCACCACCAGCACCGCGGCCGCCGCGAGGTAGGCGGCGGTCGACAACATCAAGCTATTGCCGCTGCCGGAAAGTCGGCGCACCCGCAACAGGGTGTGGGCGCCGCCGGCGGCCAATGCGCCCAGCGGCGGTCGGCTCGACGCGCAGGTCACCAATGCGCGGGCCAGGGGAGCCCGGCCGGCCGTCCGGACGGCGGCATCGTCGGCCAGCAACTCGACCAGCAGCTGCACCGCGTCCAAAGCGCTTGCGCTGCGGACAAATCGGGGAAATGCGGCGTGCGCAGCGGTGAATGCCTCCAGGATCAGGTCGTGACGGGCGCGCAGATGGGCACGCTCGTGGCTCAGGATCGCGGCGACCTCGGACTCGGTGAGTGAGTCCAGCGTGCCCTCGCTGACCACCACCCGACTGCGAACGCCGGGCAGACAGTAGGCCAGTGGCTGTGCCACTTCCAGGACGCGCAGGTCACGGCCCCGGGCGCCGGCCCGCGCGGAGACCACATCCGGCGCCAACCCGAGCAGGTCGACCAGCATGCGATGGTGGGCCCGCCGGCGGCGCGTCGAGACGGCCACCCGGATCACGGCCATCACCAGCCGGGCGCCGATCAGCAGCGTGAGCGCGAAAACCGCGACGTCCAGGATCCACAGCGGCCAGCCGAGCCGACCGATCTCAGCGGCGGGGCTGGCGGTTGGCCGCCCGTCCGCTCCGGGGACAAACAACCGGCTGGCGATCGCGAACCCGGCGCTGAATGCCGACAACACCGCAGCCACGGCGACGGCCTGCCACAACACCATCGCCGCGCGCGGGGCACGTAACGGCCATTGCGCCCGCGCCAACAGGGCCGGTACCGGGCCGACCAGCATCACCGCAAGAACGGTGAAGGCCAGGCCGGACACGTTTCCAGTCTCCCTCAGTCCTCGGGCCGAGCGCCACCAGGCGGCGCTTTCCGATGGGGGGATTCCAACTCGTCGAGGGCACGGCGAAGGGCCTCGGCCTCGTCGGCGCCGACCCGTTCGACGAAATACACCAGCGCCGCCTCCCGGCTCCCGGAATCTGAGGCCTGATCCAGGGCGTCGACCATCAGTCCGGCGACCAGTTCGTCGCGCCCGTGCACGGGCGCATAACGATGCGCGCGGTCATCACGGATTTGAGAGACCAGGTTCTTCTTGGCCAGCCGCTGCAGAACGGTCATCACCGTCGTGTAGGCCAGATCGCGTCGCTCAGACAGCGCCTCGTGGACCTGGCGGACGGTTTGAGGTTGGGGAGCCGCCCACAAGTGGTCCATCACCGCACGTTCGAGATCCCCCAGACGCGCCAACTTAGCCATGTTCGTTCATCTCCTGTGCAATGGAGCCAGAATACTCCGGCTTACTACCGACCGTCGTACCGCGCGGTCCTGGGCCCGCGGTCGGGTCCGTCGGGTGTGGTGGCCCTCACAGCCAGCGTCATTATTGTATGGTTAGGCTAACCTCACAAAAGGAGGAGGTACTCGTGACGATAGCAATCGAAGACCCGCTCATCGCGGCGATGGCCATTGACCGCACGCTGCCACTGCATGAGTCCAGCCGGCGGCTGCGCGAGCTGTATCCGCAATGCCCGCGGGTCTGCGGCGTTGCGGTGCTGGCCGACGTGTCAGTCCGCCGGTGGTGGCCACTGGAGTCGGCCGTGAGCACCGATCGGCTGCAAACCATGTTCGACGCGGTTGCGGCGGATATGGACCGCCGAAGCGCCGCAAGACAATTGGTAGCAACGCTGGTCCACACGGTGATCGGCCGGGTCGTCGCGCTGGTGGTGCTGGAGGCCAGGGCATGGGACACGGGCTTGGAGAATCTGTGGGTCCATGTCGATTCCGACGGCGTCATCGACTGGGCCGGGGTGGTCGACCCTACTGTGCGGGCGCTGCCCGATGACCCTTACTTCGCCGACGACGACGGCGATTGTCTTCGCGACGCGGTGGTGCGACTGCCGAGCGAGGCGGCGTTGACGACCTGGGTCGCCCACCGGTGCCACCGCACCCTGCAACCGCTGTTCGCCCAACTCCACACCGTCAGCGGCGGCGCGATTCCTATCGCGGCGATGTGGCACATCGTCGGGTCGATGGTGGTGGCGACCGCGAGCCAGGTACCGCAACTGGCCGGCACCGACGACCTGACGGCAATGCGTCGCGGCCAAGCGGTGCTCGACGCGTTGGTGGGCTTCGGCCTGCCGGTGCGCGGCCTGCCGGCCGCGCGGCCGCGGATGCGGGCAACCCCTTGCAAAATTAGGACAGCCTTGCCTATGCTGCATGCGTCGAGCAATAAATGACCGCGGAAGTGTCCTGAGGGCTGCAGTGACCCCCGGTCTTCTCGATCGGCGAGCCCCGTGTATTACGCACGGGGCTCGCCTGTATCCGGGATTGCGGCGGGTTTGTCGCCTCAGTCTTTGATGAAGTGGTACATCCGGTACGAAAGCCTGCCGCGCTGCAGTTCCTCAGACATCAACGCCCCGGGCGCACCGGCGAACAGCCGGCCGAAGGGGCCGAATGTGTCACCCAGGGTCCCCGACCCAAATGTCGGGCGTTCGATCAGATCGGCGCTGGTGCTGTTGAACAGGTCCTTGGCCAGGACTGGGTCGCTGATCACCAATGCCCGGAGGTGTTGCCAAGGGTACCGTGCCGGCCTCACAGTATCGGTAGCCAGTACGTCCCGCATAACTACCTGCGAGCCGGAACCACCGGCGTTCCCCTGGGCCGTGTAAACACAATGGCGTGCAGCCATTGCCACAGGCACCGTTCGACAAGGAGTTAGGGCTGGTGTTCACCGAACTCAGCGCCGACCACGCCCGTGCCCAGCTCGAAGTACAGCCCAAACTACAGCAGCCGATGGGCATCGTGCACGGCGGTGTGTACTGCTCGATGGTCGAGAGCATGGCCAGTATGGCCGCCTATACCTGGCTAAACGCCAATGGTGGCGGTTCGGTCGTGGGCGTCAACAACAACACCGACTTCCTGCGTGCGATCAGCGGCGGCACGGTTTACGGCACCGCGATACCGGTACATCGCGGGAGGCTTCAGCAGCTCTGGCAAGTGACCATCACCGACTCCGACGACAGGGTGGTGGCTCGCGGTCAGGTGCGACTGCAGAATCTCGAAGCCGAGCACTAGCCGGATTATCCGGCTAGGTGGACGTACTGTCTGGTTAGCTGGCCGCTCTTGTCGTCTCGCCCTGATGCGCCTCGGCCGCCATCACCGCTAGCTGCTCGAGCCGCGTGCGGGCGAATGCTTGTTGCTCGGTGATGGCCAGCTGGCCGCGCCGGCCACTAATGAACGTGACCATCCATGACAGCACCGTGGTGATCTTGTTCTTGAATCCGATCAGGTACACCAGGTGCAGCAACAGCCAAGCGAACCAGGCCAGCAGACCGCCGAACTCGAGCGGACCGATCTGGGCGACAGCGGAAAACCGCGAGATGGTGGCCATCGAACCCTTGTCGAAGTACTGGAAGGGCTCCCGGTCGGCCGGATTGGCGCCGGCGAGCTCGGCTTTGATCGTGGTCGCCGCATACTTGGCGCCCTGGATCGCACCCTGCGCTACCCCGGGTACGCCGTCGACGGCGGCCATGTCACCGATCACGAAGACGTTCGGGTAGCCGGGCACTGATAGGTCGGGCAACACCCTGACCCGGCCGGCGCGGTCGAGTTCGACGGCCGACTGGCGGGCCAGATCCCTTCCCAATGGGCTAGCGGACACCCCGGCCGACCACACCTTGCAGGCCGAATCGATGCGCCGCTCGTCGGCGGAGCCTTCGTCCTTGACCGTGATGCCGTCGCGGTCAACGTCGGTCACCATCGCTCCGAGCTGGATCTCGACACCCATCTTTTCGAGCCGCGCCGCCGCCTTCTTGCCGAGTTTTTCACCCATCGACGGCAACACCGCCGGGGCCGCGTCTAGCAGGATCACCCGGGCCTGCTTGGTCGAATCGATGTGGCGGAACGCGCCTTTCAACGTGAACTTGGCGAGTTCGGCGATCTGACCGGCCATCTCGACGCCGGTGGGCCCGGCGCCGACGACGGTGAACGTGAGCAGCTTGTTCTGCCGCTCTGGGTCGTTAGACCGTTCGGCCGCCTCGAATGCGCTCAGAATGCGACCACGCAGCTCCAGCGCGTCGTCAATGGACTTCATGCCAGGCGCGAATTCGGCGAATTGGTCGTTGCCGAAGTAGGACTGGCCGGCGCCGGCGGCGATGATCAAGCTGTCAAACGGCGTCTCATAGGTGTGGCCGAGCAACTCCGAAAGGACGAACTTGCCGTCCAGATCGATGTGCGTGACGTCGCCCAGCAGGACCTGGACGTTGTGCTGGCCGCGCAGGATAACGCGGCTCGGGGGAGCGATCGCGCCCTCGGCGACGATGCCGGTCGCGACCTGATACAGCATCGGCTGGAACAGGTGATGGGTGGTACGGGCGATCAGCTTGATGTCGACATTGGCGTGCTTGAGCTTCTTGACCGCGTTGAGGCCGCCGAACCCGGATCCGATCACCACGACCCGGTGCTTGCGGTTGGCTGCGGTGTCTTCGGGTTGGGCGGTCATGGTCTGGTTGCTCCTCAGCGGCGACTGGGTTCACCTCCACGTTAGTCGCCCGGACCTGCAATTATCGACGTTAACCCATGTGATCAGCCACACGCGGGCCGCCGAACGTGACGCGGCTCGCCGCGTCGCTCAGAGACCGACCAGCGGGCGCAACGCCTCAGCGGCGGCGGTGACCACCCCGGGTGTGTAGAAGGGCATGTTGATGATCACGCCGTCGATTCCGGCGTCCAGCACCTTGGCCTGGATCTGCTCGGCGATGAAGTCGGCGCCTCCGGCCAGCATGCGCTGCCTCGTCTCCGGCTTGGCGTTCTCGTCCAGCAACGCGGTCAGCAAGACGCTGGTCTCCAGCGTCGAGCGGTCGCGCCCGGCCTCGTCGCACCGTTTGGCCAACGCGTCGAGCTTGCCGGGCAGCTCGTCCAAGCCGGCCATGACGTTGATGTGGTCGGCGTAACGAGCGGCGATGGCGAAGGTCTTCTTCTCATCGCCGCCGCCGATAAGGATCGGAATGCGATCGCGGTAGCGCGGTTCGGCCAACGCCGACTCGGTGGTGTACCACTTGCCAGACAAGGTCGATCGCTCACCCGTGATCATCGGGTCGAGGATTTGCAGCGCCTCCTCGAGCCGATCGAACCGTTCACTGAAGGTGCCGAACTCGAAACCGAGCTGTTGATGCTCGAGTTCGAACCAGCCGGCCCCGATACCGAGGATCGCGCGGCCCGCACTGACCACGTCCAGCGTGGTTATCGCCTTGGCCAGCAGCGTCGGGTTGCGATAGGTGTTGCCAGTCACCAACGCGCCCAACTGGACCCGCTCGGTGGCCGTCGCCAGCGCACCCAAGGCGGTGTAGGCCTCCAGCATCGGCTGGTCGGGGGAGCCCAGCATCGGCAGTTGGTAGAAGTGGTCCATCACGAAAACCGAGTCGAATCCTGCTGATTCGGCCTCGCGGGCCTGTGCGAGGACGGTTGGGAAAAGTTGCTCGACGCCTGTGCCGTACGAGAAGTTGGGAATTTGCAAGCCAAGTCGGATCGTCACAAGATCTACCCTAATGACGAGCGGTCGGCAGCAATGGTCGCCGAAGCGAATTACGCGTCAAGCGAATTGCGTCAGCGCGCCGTGGCTGACGTGCAACAGCTGCCCGGTGATATGGCGGGCGGCAGAACTGGTGAGGAACAGGGCCAACCTCGCGACCTCGGCGGCAACCGAGGGCGGCGTGTTGGACAGTCCTTCGTAGCCGGGCTGTGCGCCGCGCCCCGCGGCGACGGCGTTGACCGTGATGCCCCGGGTGCCGAAGACCGTGGCCTGGCCCGCGACCCAATTCGACAGCGCGGCCTTGACGGCGGCCTCAGCGCTGCCCGGGCGCGGGTTCTCGGGCACGACGCTGATGACGGAGCCACCGGAACGCAGATGGTCGCCCACGGTCTCAACTGTCAGCACCGCCGACAGCATGGTCACGTCCAGCGAGTTACGCCACGCAGCGGCCAGGTCCGACAGCGAATACGCCCGCGGGTCGCCCGCGTCCCAGCGCGGCGCCGGGATGTTGACGATGGTGTCCAGGTGATGGGGGAACAGGTGGCGGACCTCCGCGAGACTGGCGGGGTCGGTGGTGTCGCAAACGACCGCATCGGCGTCGAGTTCTTTGGCGGCCACCTCGAGATCGTCGCGGCGCGTGCCGACGAGCGTGATCGTATGGCCGTCGTTATGGAATCCTTCAGCAACGGCGCGACCCAACTCTGTGTCGCCTCCGGTGACCAGCACCTCCACCGCCGTGACCTCCTCGTATTCGTCATTGAATCCAGATGCCGGCCAGCTACTGGCACCTGCGGCTTCCGCCGTAAGCAACGGTCACCCGATGCTTCGATGGTGGCATACCGCACCGCCGGTCCCTGGGATTTCAGGGCGTGTGTGGTTTTAACCTTTCCACATGTTACTGGACGGTAGCTAGAGATGAAACTCCGAATCCAGCACGGCGGGGTCACCATTTGGACAACGCTGGCACCGTGACCTTCCGGCTCAGCGCTGCGCGGGTGCTTGCCTGGGCTCGCAATTGGGGGACGGCCGGGTTGCTGTCGCTGGTCTTGGTGACGAATCTGAGCGGGTGCAGCCAGACGTCACCCTTGGCGACGCAGTCCTCGTCGACGGGTCGTTCGCCGGCCACGTCGCTCACGGTGTTCGCGGCGGTGCCGCTGAAGCCGACGTTCACGCTGCTCGCCGGGCAATTCCAAACCGACAATCCCGGCGCCACCGTGGATTTCAACTTCGCAACCTCGTCGGAATTGGCGAATCAGCTGACCCAGGGCGCCACCGCCGACGTCTTCGCCTCGGCGGACAGCGCGCAGATGGACACGGTCTCCAAGGCGGGCCTGACGGAAAGCGATCCGGTCAACTTCGCGTCCAATACGTTGGTGATCGTCACGGCCCCGGGCAATCCCAAGCAGATCCACTCGTTCGCCGATCTCGCCAAACCCGGTCTCAACGTCGCGGTGTGCCAGCCGCCGGCGCCCTGCGGCGCCGCGACGCAGCGCATCGAAGATGACGTCGGGGTGCATCTCAACCCGGTAAGCGAAGAACCGACGGTGTCCGGGGTGCTGACCAAGGTCACTGGCGGCGAGGCCGACGCGGGGCTGGTTTACCTCACTGACGCGCGCAAAGCCGGCGACAAAGTCAGCACGGTTAAATTCCCTGAATCGGCCGGCGCGGTCAACGTTTATCCGATCGCCATTCTCAAGCACGCCTCCCAGCCCGCGCTGGCGCAGAAGTTCGTCGACCTGGTGACCGGTGCGACGGGCCAAAAGGTGCTGAACCAGGCCGGCTTCGCCAACCCGTGAGGATGTAACACGAATACCGTGACGCGCCCGGCCACCGCCGCGATCCCGGGTCGCCGTCGCAGGCGTGCGCATTCGAGGAGTGAATTCGGTGAACTGCGCCAATGCCGCTGATCGCCTGCTGGCAATCGTTGGCAAACCGTTTACATCATCAGCAATCCACACTTGCGTCACGGCTGTAACACGGTAGGTTTTTGCTCATGAAGCAGGTGGACCGTAACTCGACACGGCCCAGGAGCCGCAGGACGACGCTGGCCATCGCTGCGATCAGCGGCGCCGGAGCGATGATGCTCGCATTGCCGGCGACCGTAGCCAGCGCCGACCCAGTGCCACCACCGCCGCCGACCACTGCGGCCCCGCCGGCGCCGGCCGCGAATCCCAATGGCCCCGCAGACGGGGCGCCCGGCCCAGACGGACCCACCGCCGCACCGCCCCCCGCCGACCCGCTCGCCGCTCCGCCAGGAGCAGGCCCCAACGTCCCGGCGCCACCACCTCCCGACCCGAACGCGCCCCAGCCCGGGCGGGTCGACAACCCCGTCGGCGGCTTCAGCTACGTCATTCCCGCCGGTTGGGTCGAATCCGACGCCACGCACCTCGACTACGGCTCGGCCCTCCTCAGCAAGCAAACGGCGCCACCCACCCCGGGTCAGCCGCCACCGGTGGCCAACGACACCCGCGCTGTGCTCGGCAAGTTGGATCAAAAGCTGTACGCCAACGCTGAATCCGACAACACCAAGGCCGCAAACCGGTTGGCGTCCGACATGGGTGAGTTCTTCATGCCGTATCCCGGTACGCGGATCAACCAGGCGACCGCGGCACTCAACGCCCCCGGCATGTCGGGCGGCGCGTCGTACTACGAAGTCAAATTCAGCGATGCCACCAAGCCGAACGGCCAGATCTGGGCGGGCGTGATCGGTCCGTCGGGCCCGAATGCACCGCAGGGCGCGGCGAACCAGCGCTGGTTCGTGGTGTGGCTCGGCACTGGGAATGACCCGGTGGACAAGGGCGCAGCCAAGGTGCTGGCCGAGTCGATCCAGCCCTGGACGGCCCCGCCGCCAGCCGCACCCGCGCCGGGAGC
>DASQRI010000199.1:0-2404 GCA_035642975.1 Mycobacterium sp. | reverse complement strand
CATTCCGGCTGGCCTTGCCGCGCACCATGTTGCGCTTCGCCGGCGGTCGTGAGATCACGCTGGGCGACTTGGGCGCCAAGCAGGGCATTCTCGGCGGTATCAACGCCGTGATCGTCGGCAATTACCTGACCACGCTGGGGCGGCCGGCCGAAGCAGATCTGGAACTGCTCAACGATTTGCAGATGCCGATCAAAGCGCTCAACGCCAGCCTGTAGAACGAGAAGCTGATGGTCCACGATCTGCCGGCACCGGTCGGTGCGGGCATCTACAACGTGTACACCGGTGCTGAGTGCCGCGACGATTCCACGGCCGGGACGCTGCCGACGGCGGCGCGGCTCGGTCTGGAGCCGCCGCGGTTCTGCGCCGAGTGCGGGCGCCGGATGGTGGTTCAGGTCAGGCCCGACGGCTGGTGGGCGAAGTGTTCGCGGCACGGGCTGGTGGACTCGGCTGACCTGGAGGCCCGGCGGTGAGCGGGCTGGCACCGGATTTCGGCGCGCCGCGCACGTCACGGCGGCGGGCCATCGCCGCGATCGTGGCGGGACTGCTGCCTGCGGGTGTGCTTGTCGGCGGGCTGTGGGCGTGGCTCGCCCCGCCGATCCACGGTGTGGTGGCGTTGACCCATGACGGTGAGCGGCTGCACGACTACCTGGGCGGGGAATCCGACCACTTCTTCGTCGCGGCGTTCCTGATGCTGGGACTGCTCAACGTCGTTGCCGCCGTGGCAGCGGTGCTGGCCTGGCAGTGGCGCCCACACCGCGGGCCCGGGATGGTCGCCGGGTTATGCACCGGCGTGGCGATCGCGGCGGCGGCGGCGATCGGCGTCGGCGTGCTATTGGTGCACTTGCGCTACGGCACAGTGGATTTCGCCGGGCTTTCAGTCAGCCACGACCACCCGCTGCACTACTTCACCGAGGCGCCGCCGGTGTTCTTCGGTCGTTCTGGGCTGCAGATCGCGTGCACGTTGCTGCTGCCCGCCGCGACTGCGGCGCTGGTGTACGCGGTGCCGGTGGCGGCAACCGCCCGCGACGATCTGGGCGGCTATCCGGCCGTCGAACCGACGTATCCGCGGACCGCAAGCGCGCCGTCGTCGCCGTCATAGCGGGCGGCGGCGCACCGCCTTTCCGGTGATCACCTTCGCCGCAATGACACCCAGCCGCGCCATGCCGATGTAGGTGGCCGGGTTGAACATGGTGGGCCACTTGGTCCTGACCAGGTGATCGGTCAGCGGTCGGCCCGCAAAGCGGTCCTGCAGCCAGCGCAACGTCATCGGCGCCGACAGCGGATGCAGCAGCAGGTGCTCGTTGAACGCATCGCGGTGATAGGTGACGTCGGCGCCACCCGCCGAGTAGGCGTCAGCCAGCCTGTCGATGTCCTCGACGTCGATCAGGTAGTCGTGCACGGCCTGCACGATCAACACCGGCGGTGTCGGCACCTTGGCACCCAGCCTGATGCTGTCGAAGACGTGCTGAACCTCCGGCATGGTCAGGATTTCCTCGAGCGGCCGGTCCAGGTAGACGCCGACGTCCTTTTTCGCCATCCGGATCACCGCGCCCACGGTGGTCATCCGCTCCAACCGCCGCAGCAGGGCCCGGCCCTCGTCGCTGGCGTGCTCGTTGATCACCCGGTCCAAGTCGGGGTAGATGTGCGCCAGCGCGGCAATCACCATCGCGGGCAAGCCCGCCAGGAAGGTGCCGTTGAGTCGGCGGAAGGTGTGGCCGAGGTCGCCGACCGGTGATCCTAGGGCGGCGCCGACGACGTCCAGTTCGGGGGCGTAATCAGCGCAGAGTTCAGCGGCCCACGCGGTGGCCAGTCCGCCGCCGGAGTAGCCCCACAGGGCCACCGGCGCCGACGGGGACAGCCCGAGCCGGTCGGTGCTCAGTGCGGCGCGGATTCCGTCGAGCACGCAGTAGCCCGGTTCGAAGGGCGCGCCCCACGTGCCGCTTCGGCCTTCGTGGTCGGGTATCGACACCGCCCAGCCTTCGGCGAGAGCGGCGGTGATCAACAGCAGCTCCAACTGCGCCAACGAGCCCACGGCTTGCGCGCGTCGCCGCAACGCATAGGACGGAAAACAGCGAGAAGTCACGGCGTCGATGGCGCACTGATACGACAAGACCGGGCACGGCCGTTCGGGAGTGGCGTCGGCGGGGACGATCACCGTGGTCACGGTCGCCTCGGGCTGGCCGTTCATGTCCGTCGTCCGGTACAGCAGCTGGGTGGCCATGGCCCGCTGTGGGATCAGACCCAGGAATGCCAGCTCGACGTCGCGCGAACGCAGCACGGTGCCGGGCAGGGCGTGCTGATAACCGGGCGGCGGCTGGTGGAACGGATCCTCCGAGGGCAGCAGCGGGCGTGCTTTGGCCTGCAACTCCTCATGTGGCGCACGACCGATCCACTCCGCACCGGT
>DASQRI010000198.1:0-4685 GCA_035642975.1 Mycobacterium sp. | reverse complement strand
TCAACGCCGGGCTGCGGCGGATCACCGCCGAGCACGGCGCGTTGTTGATCATGGACGAGGTGATGACCGGGTTCCGCGTGTCCGCGGCCGGCTGGTACGGGCTCGATCCGGTCGACGCCGACCTGTTCACCTTCGGCAAGGTGATGAGCGGCGGGCTGCCGGCCGCGGCGTTCGGCGGTCGCGCCGAGGTGATGCAACGGCTGGCCCCACTGGGCCCGGTGTACCAGGCGGGCACGCTGTCCGGTAACCCAGTGGCGGTGGCCGCCGGGCTGGCTACACTGCGGGCTGCCGACGACGCGGTCTACGCCGCCCTGGATGCCAATGCCGACCGGCTGGCCGGCCTGCTCGCCCAGGCGTTGACGGACGCCGCTGTGCCACATCAAATTCCGCGGGCCGGCAACATGCTCAGCGTGTTCTTCGGCGAGGCGCCGGTGACCGATTTCGCATCGGCGCGCGCCAGCGAGACCTGGCGCTTTCCGCCGTTCTTCCACGCCCTGCTCGACGCCGGCGTCTACCCGCCGTGCAGCGCCTTCGAAGCGTGGTTCGTCTCGGCGGCTCTCGACGACAACGCGTTCGACCGGATCACCGAGGCCTTGCCAGCGGCTGCCGCAGCGGCTAAGGAGAGCAGACCCTGATGGCCGAACAGACCCGGGTCCACTTGGTCCGCCACGGCGAGGTGCACAACCCCGAAGGCGTCCTCTATGGCAGGCTACCTGGATTTCACCTGTCCGACAAAGGTATTCGGCAGGCGCAGGCGGTAGCCGACGCGCTGGCCGATCGCGACATCGTCGCCGTGATCGCCTCCCCGCTGCAGCGCGCACAGGAAACCGCTGCGCCCATCGCCGCTCGCCACGACCTGCCGGTGGACACCGACCCCAACCTGATCGAGTCGGCAAACTTCTTCGAGGGCAAGCGATTAGGTCCGGGCGACGGAGCCTGGCGCGACCCGCGGTTCTGGTGGCAGCTGCGCAACCCGTTCACCCCGTCGTGGGGTGAGCCGTACAAGCAGGTCGCGGCCCGGATGACGACCGCGGTGGACAAGGCGCGCGCACGGGCCGCCGGCCACGAGGCGGTGTGTGTCAGCCACCAGCTGCCGATATGGACGCTGCGGCTGTCGCTGACCGGCAAGCGGCTCTGGCACGACCCGCGGCGCCGCCAGTGCGCGGTGGGGTCGGTGACGTCGCTGGTTTATGACGGCGACCGACTGGTCGACGTGTTGTACAGCGAGCCGGCGGGCAGTTGACCATGTGGCGGCCGGCGATCGTCGCCGTAGCGGTGGCCGGTCTGCTGGTCGGCTGCTCCACCGGCGACGATGCGGTCGCCCAGGGCGGCACGTTCGAATTCGTCGCTCCCGGCGGCAAAACCGACATCTTCTACGAACCGCCCGACCACCGCGGCCGACCCGGACCGGTGGCCGGCCCCGACCTGATGGACCCGGCCCGCACGGTCTCCGTCGACGATTTCGCCGGCAAGGTCGTTGTGGTCAACGTGTGGGGTCAGTGGTGCGGGCCATGCCGGTCTGAGGTGACTCAGCTGCAGCAGGTGTACAACGCGACCCGTGCCGACGGGGTGGCGCTGCTGGGCATCGACGTCCGCGACAACAACCGCCAGGCGGCGCAGGACTTCGTCAACGATCGCAAGGTGACGTTCCCGTCGATCTACGATCCGGCGATGCGCACCATGATCGCGTTCGGCGGCAAATACCCGACCTCGGTCATCCCGTCCACGCTGGTGCTCGACCGCCGGCACCGGGTCGCGGCGGTGTTCCTGCGTGAACTGCTGGCCGAAGATCTGCAGCCGGTGGTGCAGCGGGTGGCCGCCGAACCCGCCGAGCGGCAAGCACCGCCGGGGCCGCAATGACCGGTTTCGCCGAAACCGCCGCTGCCGGACCGCTTTTGGCGGCGCTGGCGGTGTCGCTACTGGCGGGACTCGTGTCGTTCGCCTCGCCGTGCGTGGTGCCGCTGGTGCCGGGCTATCTGTCGTATCTGGCCGCCGTCGTCGGTATCGACGAGACGGACAACGGCGGAGCCGTCAAAGCGCCGCCCGCCGCGCGGTGGCGGGTCGCCGGGTCGGCGGCACTGTTCGTCGCCGGGTTCACCGTGGTGTTCCTGCTCGGCACCGTCGCCGTGCTGGGCATGACCACCGCGTTGATCACCAATCAGCTTGTGCTGCAACGGGTCGGCGGCGTGCTGACCATCGTGATGGGCCTGGTGTTCGTCGGATATGTGCCGGCGCTACAGCGCCAGCTTCGGTTCGCGCCACGGCAGTTGTCGACGGTTGCCGGGGCGCCGCTGCTGGGCGCGGTATTCGCGCTGGGCTGGACGCCGTGTCTGGGGCCGACGCTGACCGGGGTGATCACCGTCGCCTCGGCCACCGACGGCGCCAGCGTGGCCCGCGGGATCGTGTTGGTGATCGCCTACTGTCTGGGCCTCGGAATCCCGTTCGTGCTGTTGGCGTTTGGGTCCGCGGCCGCCGTCGCGGGCCTCGACTGGCTGCGCCGGCACACCAGAGCGCTGCAGATCTTCGGCGGCGTGCTGCTGATCGCGGTCGGTCTGGCCTTGGTCAGCGGCGTGTGGAACGACTTCGTGTCGTGGCTGCGCGATGCGTTCGTGTCCGACGTGAGGTTGCCGATTTGAGCCGCCGACCAGACGCAAAAGCCCCCGACACGCCGAGGCGTGAGGGGCTTTTGCGTCTGCTCGCGCAAAAAGCCCGCAACACCTGGCGCGCGTTGACCTCGATGGGCACCGCGCTGGTGCTGCTGTTCCTGCTGGCGCTGGGTGCGATGCCCGGCGCGATGCTGCCGCAGCGCAGCCTTAACGCCGGCAAGGTCGACGACTACCTGGCCGCCCACCCGCTGATCGGGCCGTGGCTGGATCGGCTGCAGGCGTTCAACGTATTTGGCAGCTTCTGGTTCACCGCCATCTACACGCTGCTGTTCGTCTCGCTGCTCGGCTGCCTGACCCCGCGAATGATCGAGCACGCCCGCGCCATGCGGGCAACGCCGGTACCCGCGCCGCGCAACCTGGCCCGGCTGCCCAAGCACGCCACCACCACGATCGCCGGTGAGCCCGACGAATTGGCGGCGACGCTGGCCGGACGGTTGGTCGGTTGGCGCAAGGTCATCCACCGCGGTGACACCATCGAGATCTCCGCAGAGAAGGGCTATTTGCGCGAATTCGGCAACCTGGTCTTCCATTTCGCACTGCTGGGCCTGCTGGTCGCGGTGGCCGTCGGCAAGCTGTTCGGCTACGAGGGCAACGTCGTCGTCATCGCCGACGGCGGTCCCGGTTTCTGTTCGGCATCGCCGGCCGCGTTCGATTCGTTCCGCGCCGGCAATACCGTCGACGGCACATCGCTGCACCCGATGTGCTTGCGCGTCAATGACTTTGACGCACGCTATCTGCCGTCGGGCCAAGCCACGTCGTTCGCCGCGGACGTCGACTACCAGTCGGGCCGCGATCTCGCGACGGGAAGCTGGCGGCCTTACCGGCTCGAGGTCAACCACCCGCTGCGAGTCGGCGGCGACCGCGTCTACCTGCAAGGCCATGGCTACGCGCCGACCTTCACGGTGACCTTCCCCGACGGGCAGACCCGCACCTCGACGGTGCAGTGGCGACCGGACAATGCCCGGACGCTGCTGTCATCGGGTGTGGCGCGCATCGACCCGCCCGCGGGCGCCTATCCCGACGCCGCCGAACGTCGCAAACACCAGATCGCCATCCAGGGTCTGCTCGCGCCGACCGAACAGCTCCAGGGCACCCTGCTGTCGTCGAGCTTTCCGGCGCTGAACGCCCCCGCCGTCGCCGTCGACATCTACTCCGGTGACACCGGCCTCGACACCGGCCGCCCGCAGTCGCTGTACACCCTGGACCCGCGCCTCATCGACCAGCACCGCCTCAACCGGGTCAAACGCGTCAACCTGCGCGTCGGCGACCAGGTTCGGCTCGATCAGGGTCCGGACGCCGGCGCCGTCGTGCGGTTCGACGGCGCCGTGCCGTTCGTCAACCTGCAGGTCTCGCACGACCCTGGACAGATCTGGGTGCTGGTGTCCGCGATCACGATGATGGCCGGGCTGGTGGTGTCGCTGCTGGTGCCCCGACGGCGGGTATGGATCCGGCTCACACCGGCCGCAAGCGGTACGGTAAACGTCGAGCTGGGCGGCTTGGCGCGGACGGACAACTCCGGTTGGGGCGACGAATTCGAGCGGCTCGCCGACCGATTGCAGGACAGGTTGCAAACGCTGCCAGCCGCGCCTAGCGAGCCCGTCGGGACCGGAAGGAGCCGCCAATGAATACCTCGCACGTCAACGTGGGCCTGGCCCGCAATTCCGATTGGGCATTCACCTCCGCGGTGGTGATCCTGGTGGTCGCCCTACTGCTGCTGGCCGTCGAACTCGCCTATGCGCGCAGTCGTCGGGTCGTCGGTGAACGTGAGCTGGTCAACGCGGGGCCGGTGTCCGCCGACAGCGTGACGCCGGGCGTGGTGGCCAATGCTCCGCGGCGCCCGTTCGACGAACGCGTCGGGCGGGCCGGGCTGATCCTGGTCTACGCCGGCATCGGCCTGTTGCTGCTGTGCATCGTGCTGCGCGGTCTGGCCACCGTGCGGGTGCCGTGGGGCAACATGTACGAGTTCATCAACCTGACCTGCCTTTGCGGCCTGGTCGCAGGCGCGATTGTGTTGCGCCG
>DASQRI010000197.1:0-4346 GCA_035642975.1 Mycobacterium sp. | reverse complement strand
TGGAAGTCGCCCGGATCAACGTGCAGAACATGGTGTTTCAAACGCTGGAGAAGATACAGGCCGGCCGGATGCCGTCACTGGCCGAAGCGTCGGCGATCAAGCTCTACTCGTCGGAGGCCGCCACCGACGTTGCGATGGAGGCGGTGCAACTGTTCGGTGGTAACGGCTACATGGCCGAATACCGGGTTGAACAATTGGCCCGCGATGCCAAGTCGTTGATGATCTACGCGGGCAGCAACGAGGTTCAGGTGACCCACATCGCCAAGGGCTTGCTCGCAGGATGAGCGCCCGGACGACGGCGAAGGTGCTGCGGCGCAGATCACTGGCCGTGGTCGATCAGCTGAGCTACGTTCCGGTTTCGCGGCTGACCTTCACCATCATGCTCAATGTGCTGCTGTCGCAACAGTGGTTGTTGGCCGGTTTCGCCCGGCGGCCGACTACATGATCGCCCGCACCGCACCGGTGGTTCCCGGCGTCCGGGTCAAGCGGGTTTCTGCGCCGGTGCGGGGAGAGTGGGTGCGCGCCCCCGAAGCCGACGACGCTGCCGGGGTGGTGCTGGTGCTGCACGGCAGCGGGTACCTGATCTGCTCGGCGCGCACACACCGCGGGTTCGCCTCGCATTTGTCCGAAAACTCCGGCATGCCTCATACGACGCGGCGGCGGAACCATCATCAACATCGCGTCGATTGGGGGCGTCGCCGCCCTTCCGGGCGTTGCGACATACTGCGCCACCAAGTTCGGAGTCGTGGGCCTGACCTACGCGCTGCGCGAGGAACTTCGCCCGCACAACATCCACGTCTGCGCAATCCTTCCGGGCGTCATGCATACCGAGTTGTCCGCCGGCCCCCAGCTCTCTGCAGCGGTGGAGAACGTCGTTTCGGTCGAGCCCGAAGACATCGCTGCGGCTGCGGTCGCGACCGCCCGGAACCACCGGGCAATGTCCTATGTGCCGCGCAGGCTTCGATTGGTGTTCCGGACGGCGCTATCCATCCCGGAACGTCCGCGCCGATTCCTGACCAGGGTCACCCGGGCCGACCAGGCGTTCCTCGCAATGGATCAAGCCACCCGGGATGCCTATCACGCCGCGCTACCGCCGGCGGTGATCCCGATTAGGCGTACAGCTCCTCGAATCGCTTGATGGAGCGCTCAATATCGCCTTTGACGGCTCGCGCGGCGGCGGCTCCGATCGGGCCGAACAGCGGTCTGCCGCCCATGTCGATTCGCACCGTGAACTTACAACCGGCCGGCGTCGGCGCGACATTCATCGCCAGACCGTATTTAGTGCCTCCCACGCCGTCGCCGGTGATCTCGAGCAGCGCAGGGGGCTCGACCTTCCGGATCGTCCACGTGACCCGGTTGCGCATGCCTTTCGCACCGGCCACGCCGATCAAAGTCGCTCCGGGCGTGAGTTCGTCGGGCACATCACCTCGCCACCCCTGATGCATCTGCAGCCAGTCGCCGAGTTCCGCCAGATTCGATGCTTGCGCCCACGCTTGTTCAGGATTCAACGACAACTCGTGCGAGACCTCCAGTTTGGCCATACTTACGAGACCATCCAAATCGCCTGAGCGGCAGGACTTCCCAGATCGACCGTGGTGGGTGCGCCGTCGGCCGACTCGACAGTGACCGAGATCATCCCGGCGAATTCGCGGCGGGTCAGCACCCGCAGCCGCGAATCCAGGCTGATACCGATGCTGTCGAAATAGCGCAGCATCTCGGGGTCCGCGTCGGATATCCGTGCCACCGTGCCGGCGTCACCGTCGTGGCATGCCCACAGCTGGCGAGCCGGCGGGGTGGGCACTCGCCCGTCGGACCCCGGGATCGGGTCACCGTGCGGATCGCGCTGGGGGAAACCCAGCTTCGCGTCGATGCGGGCCACCAGTCTGTCGGACACCGCGTGCTCGAGCACCTCTGCCTCGTCGTGCACTTCGTCCCAGCTGTACCCGAGTTCCTTGACCAGGAAGGCCTCGATCAGTCGGTGGCGGCGGACCATCGCGAGCGCCGCCCGACGTCCCGACTCAGTCAACGTGACCGCGCCGTACTTCTCATGGTTGACCAGACCCTGCTCGGCGAGTTTGCGGATGGACTCCGAGGCGGTGCTGGCTGACACGCCGATCTTCTCAGCCAGCATCTTGGTGCTGACCTTCTTCAGCGACCATTCTTGGGCGTTCCAGATCGCCTTCAGATAATCCTGGGCAACCACGGTGAGCTCGTTGGGCTCGTCGGTTGGGCGCACAACGGAAGTTTAAGCAATCCTCACCTGATCTGCGGCTCTCGCACGACCACGCGCTACCTGGAGTCGTAGGCTGACAGTCGTGCAACGGTGGCGGGGCCAGGACGAGATACCCACGGACTGGGGCCGATGCGTGCTCACCATCGGTGTGTTCGATGGCCTGCACCGCGGACACGCCGAGCTGATCGAGCATGCGGTGAAGTCGGGCCGCGCACGGGGAGTGCCGACGGTGTTGATGACATTCGACCCGCACCCGATGGAAGTGGTCCATCCCGGCAGCCACCCCGCGCAATTGACGACGCTGACCCGGCGGGCCGAGCTGGCCGAGGAGTTCGGCATCGACGTGTTTCTGGTGATGCCGTTCACCACCGATTTCATGAAGCTCACGCCGGAGCGCTACGTCCACGAATTGCTGGTGGAGAACCTGCATGTGGTCGAAGTGGTGGTGGGCGAGAACTTCACCTTCGGCAAGAAGGCCGCCGGGACCGTCGACACGTTGCGCCGGGCCGGCGCGCGCTTCGGGTTCGCGGTGGAATCGATGTCACTGGTGTCCGAGCACCACGACACCGAGACCGTGACGTTCTCGTCGACCTACATCCGGTCTTGCGTCGACGCCGGTGACGTCGTCGCGGCCGCCGAGGCGCTGGGCCGTCCGCACCGCGTCGAGGGCGTGGTGGTGCGCGGCGACGGCCGTGGCATGGAGATGGGTTTCCCGACCGCGAACGTGGCACCGCCGATGTACTCGGCCATCCCTGCCGACGGGGTTTACGCCGCCTGGTTCACCGTGCTCGGGCACGGACCGGTGACCGGGACGGTGGTGCCGGGCGAGCGCTACCAGGCCGCGGTTTCGGTGGGCACCAACCCGACCTTCTCCGGACGCACCCGCACCGTCGAGGCGTTTGTGCTCGACACCGCCGCCGACCTGTACGGGCAGCATATGGCCCTGGACTTCGTCGCGCGAATCCGCGGACAGAAGAAGTTCGGATCGGTCAAGGATCTGGTCGCCGCGATGGGCAACGACACCGACCGAGCGCGCGCCCTGCTGTCCGCCGGCTGACTGACCTGAGCTTGATTGGTCGGCTCGCCCGCTCGCCGCTACGCGGCTGGGGGTGCCCCCACCTCGGGCGCAGAGCGGCCCCCATCGTCGCCGACCTGCGGATTCAGGCCCGAGAGATTCTCGCTGTTAGACTTCCGGGCGACACGGCGCGTGCTGCAGTTCGCGGTGGCCGCAGCCTGAAGCACTGATCGCGGACCGATTGATGGAGAAATTTCGTGGCGCTTACCGCCGAGCAGAAAAAAGAAATCCTGGGCTCTTACGGCCTGCACGAGACGGACACCGGATCCCCGGAGGCGCAGGTCGCACTGCTGACCAGGCGGATCTCCGACTTGACCGAGCACCTCAAGCTGCACAAGCACGACCACCACTCGCGGCGCGGGCTGCTGCTGCTGGTCGGCCGGCGGCGCCGGCTGCTCAAATACGTCGCGCAGATCGACGTGGAGCGCTACCGCTCGCTCATCGAGCGGCTCGGTCTGCGCCGCTGACCCAGCTACCACGGCTGGTGCTTGATTGCCCGGCTCGCCCCCTAGCCGCTCCGCGGCTGGAGGTACCCCCACAGCAGTCCGTCCCGGACTGCATCGTCGCCGGCCGGCAAGAACTGCCAGGTCGGCGTGTAGAGTCAAGGATGTTTTGGGCCGGTCGGCCCGAGCACGGTGCGGGGCGCGCGATCCGCGCGCGCCGTTCCAGCGAGGCACAACAGGACTTCGAAGGAAGACAGTCTGTATCGCGCGGTCTTCGGTAGTGGCTGCCGTGCTCCCCAATTCGGGGGCAGCTCGGCCGCTTCGATCGACGGCCGTCGCCGCATTCAGACTCCTGTAACCCTCCGGGTTGACCCGTGCCTACGCGAAATAGCTGAATAAATTCAGAGAGGCCGCACGGACGCATATGTCTGTAGCAGAAATTGACGAGGGCGTGTTCGAGGCAACCGCCACCATTGACAACGGGAGCTTCGGCACCCGCACCATCCGTTTCGAGACCGGCCGGCTGGCCTTGCAAGCCGCCGGTGCCGTCGTCGCTTACCTCGACGACGAGAACATGCTGCTCTCCGCGACCACC
>DASQRI010000196.1:0-2148 GCA_035642975.1 Mycobacterium sp. | reverse complement strand
ATCGCCGCCGCCGCGGCGGTGGTTCTGGTCACCGCATTGGTCATCGCCCTGGTGATCGCCAACGGCACGGCCAGAAGGCAAACGGCAGTACCCGCACTGCCCGAGACGCCGAGTTCGCAGCACCCTGCGCCGAAGGCATCGCCGCCACCATCGGCCAGCGCACCCGAACCGGCCACCACTGAGCCCGGCCAGCCGACTGATCCCAGCGCGATGCAGACCGTGGTCTACAACGTCAGCGGCGACGGCCGCGCCATCAGCATCACCTACGTCGACAACGACGGAATGATGCAGACCGAGTTCAACGTCGGGTTGCCGTGGACCAAGGAAGTCAGCCTGCCCGAGTCCGGCAGCAAGACGCCGAATGTCACCATCGTGAATATCGGACACGACGTCACGTGCACGGTGACCGTGGACGGGGTCGAAGTCACCACCCGCAGCGGCGTCGGCCTGACCATCTGCAACGGGTCTGGCTAGGTCCGCTCAGTCGACGTCGGTCGCCAGGACTCGGTGCGGCGCACGGACAATCAGCAAGATCCCCAGCCCTACGGCCATCACCAGACACAGGCCGCCCATGCCGGCGCGCACGGCGCCGAACACGTCGACGAAGACCGAGAACAGCCACGGCGCCACGAACGACACCGCCCGCCCGGTCATCGTGTAGAGGCCGAAGGCCACGCCTTCTTTTCCGGCGCTGGACATCCTCAGCAGCAGGGTCCGCGCCGATGCCTGCGCCGGCCCGATGAACAGACACAGCAGTAGCCCGGTGATCCAGAACGCGCGAGGCCCCGACAACGCCATCATGGCCAGCCCGGCCGCAATGATGCTGGCCAGGGATCCGATGATGACCGGCTTGGACCCGACCCGGTCGTCCAGGAAACCACCGAAGACGGCCCCTATCGCCGCCACCACGCTGGCGGCCACGCCGAAGATCAGCACATCGGCCGGCGAGATCCCGTACGCGTTGACACCGAGCACGCCGCCGAAGGTGAAGACGCCGGCCAGTCCGTCCCGAAAGACCGCACTGGCGACCAGGTAGTACACCAGGTTCCGGTCGCGGTGCCACTCGGTGACCAGGTCCTGCCACAGCTTGCGGTAGCTACCGAACACACCGCGCGCGGGGCTGAAAACTTCGGTCGGCGAGGGCAGCCGATGCGCGGTCAGCAGCAACGGCAGCGCGAACACCGCCAACCAGCCGGCCGCCAGCAGCATCGCCACCCGGACATTCGTGCCGTCGCTGACGGGTAGGTCCAGAAACCCGCGGGTGTCGCCGTTGCCGGCGATGCAGCCAAAGTAGGTGGTCAGCAACAACCCAACGCTGCCGACGAATGCCGCCGCCAAGCCGAAGCCCGAGATCCGGCCGGAGTTCTGCGGCGTCGAAATCTGACGCAGCATCGCGTTGTACGGCACGCTGGCCAGGTCGCCGCACGCCGCGGCGACAGCAAGCAACGCCAATCCGGGCCACAGGTACTGCGGGCGGTCACGAATCAGGCTCATGGCGCTCACCAGCGCCACCACCATTCCGGTCAGCACGGTCAGGGCGATGCGCCGCCGCCGTGGGTCTTCGACCCACACACCGATCACCGGCGCCAGTACGGCGATCGTCAATCCGGCGATCGCCAGCGCGCGACCCAGCCAGCTCGCCGGCGGCACACCGCCGGGCAAACCCTTGCCGACGGTGCCGGTCAGATAGACCGAGAACACAAACGTCACCACGACGGCGCTCACGCCGGCCGAACCGGTGTCCCACAATGCCCACGCCACCGCATGGGCTCGCTCGGATCTGGGCGAATCATTACTGCCGGAATCAGACATTGTTGGTCTGTCTACCATTGGCGCATGCCCGTACCCGCGCCCAGCCCCGACGCTCGTGCCGTTGTCACCGGCGCCTCGCAGAACATCGGCGAAGCACTGGCCACCGAATTGGCAGCGCGCGGCCACAGCCTGATCGTCACAGCACGACGCGAAGGCCTGCTCAACACCCTGGCCGGCAAGCTGACCTAGAGATACGGCGTCAGCGTGGAAGTGCGCCCCGCCGATCTCGCCGACACGGTCGAACGCGCGAAATTGGTCGACGAGCTGGCCACCCGAAACATTTCGATCCTGTGCGCCAACGCCGGTACCGCCACTTTCGGTTCGGTCTCCACCCTG
>DASQRI010000195.1:0-2416 GCA_035642975.1 Mycobacterium sp. | reverse complement strand
GGAGCTGAACACCGACGACACCGTTGCCGGATTCACCGGAGACGTCAGTGATGAACACGATGCGGTGGCGCTGATCGACTGCGCTGTCACTTGATTCGGTCGTCTTGACGTGTTGGTGAACAATGCGGGGATATCGACCATAAAACCCGCCCTAGACCTTGATCTGGCGGATTGGCAGCGTTGTCTGGCGGTCAACCTGACCGGTGCGTTTCTCTGCTCTCAGGCTGCGGCCCGCATCATGCGGGACAGCGCGGGCGGTGCGATCGTCAATATGTCGTCGATCATGGGGGTGCGTGGTTTTCCGGGGCTACTGACGTTCCTGTGGGCACAAGTTCATGATCGTTGAGGGCGCACGCCGCGTCCGTCTAAAGTTTCTGGCCTCTCACAGTCAGAAACGATCAAGACGGAGGCGGCGTGCGCATGACGAGGGTATGGCGGCGGTTGCTTGGCGTCGAGCGGACGGTGATCGAGTCGGTGGGTCTGGAGTCCACCGGGCGGGGTGGCGAGTGTCTGGTCGCGATGGTGCGGCCGAAGCTGGCCTATGCGTCGCGGTGTTCGCGGTGTGATCGACGGTGCCCTGGCTATGACTCCAGTGCGGATCCACGCCGGTGGCGTGGTCTGGACATGGGCACGACCCAGGTGTTTTTGCAGTACAGGACCATTCGGGTGGCCTGTCCTGAGCATGGGGTGGTGGTCGCGTCGGTGCCGTGGGCGCGACCGGGGTCGCGGTTCACGACGGCGTTTGAGGACACTGCCGCCTGGCTGGTCTGCCATGCCACGCTGTCGATGGTGGCGGTGCTGCTGGGCATCGCCTGGCGAAGTGTGGAGGCAATCGTCACCCGGGTGGTGGCCACCCGCGCCGGACAGATCGACCGGCTGGCGGGCCTGCGCCGGATCGGGATCGATGAAATCTCCTACCGCAAGGGCCACCGGTTTCTGCTGGTCGTGGTCGATCATGACAGCGGGCGAATGGTGTGGGCGGGTAAAGACCGCACCGCCGCGACACTGCGCCGGTTCTTCGACGAGCTCGGCACCGACCGGGCCCGGGCCTTGACCCATGTCAGCGCTGATGGTGCGGAGTGGATCCACACCGTGGTCGCCGAGCGCGCCCCGACAGCGGTGCTGTGTCTAGACGCCTTTCACGTGGTGGCTTGGGCCACCAAAGCCCTCGATGAGGTCCGCCGTGGACTGGCCGCACAGCTACGCCGTACCGGCCGCGCCGAGCAGGCCACCACGATCAAACACACCCGCTGGGCGCTGCTGAAAAACCCACCCGATCTCACCGGTGACCAGCGCACCACACTAGCCGGTATTCAAGCCGACAACGGAACGCTTTACCGGGCTTACCTGCTCAAAGAACAACTCCGCATGATCTTCCAAGCCGACCTGCCCGAAGCCAGAGCGCTGCTGGCCGGCTGGATTTCCTGGGCCCAACGATGCCGTATCCCCGCCTTCGTCCGACTCGCCAAGACGATCAAACGCTTCCGGACCCTGATCCTCAACGCGGTCGAGCACATCTTGTCCAATGCCAGATCCGAGGCCACCAACACCCACCTGCGGCTTCTGACCCGACGCGCCTACGGCTACCACAGCCCCGAATCACTGATCGCCATGGCCGATCTCACTCGCGGCGGTCTCTGCCCACCACTCCCCGGAAGATCATGAGAATCCACCCACGGAAACGTCAGTAGAGCCCACCTTAAACCGATTCTGGTCGAAGGCGCCTGGGCGGCGGTACGCACTAACGGGCGCCTCCGTGCCCGCTACCATCGCCTCGTGCTGCGCTTTGGTGGCTACCGCAACCCCGCCGCCAAGAAAAAGGCGATCGTCGCCGTCGCCCACACCCTCATCGTGATCATCTGGAACGTCCTGGCCAGCGATAAGCCCTATGCCGAGCTAGGCTCGGATTTCTATGAGCGGCACATAGATCCCGAACGCGAAACTCGACGCCTCATCACCAAGCTCAACGCCCTCGGCCACACCATCACCATCGAACCCGCCGCCTAATCAACAAGGGCGACAACCAACCCGGCTCCGCTGACACTCCGCCGGGTGCTTCGCGCGCCTAGCTGATTTCAGTCTCACGTTAGACAAGTTCGACGGGACGCCCAGGACGCTGGAGCTGTACGGAAGCATATCGGTCCGTTGATCGGCGAGGGAAAGTCGCAGTGTTAGATGCGGAAATCCTCGACTCGTTCTACGCGGAGCTTCGGCGATGCCGAGATCATTGCTCAGGCAGACGGGGCGAGGTGCAGCATCGCATGCCCGGCAAGCATCAGTGTGACGAGACTGGTGTCGCCCGCACGTTTGCCGGCCGCTGGGCGCGACCACGGTACGACACATGCACTTCATCCTTTCCGGTGCCTACCTGCGGGCGGTGCGGTGGAAGTGGGTCAGCGTTAGCCCAGTCACCCAG
>DASQRI010000194.1:0-4342 GCA_035642975.1 Mycobacterium sp. | reverse complement strand
CGCTGGCCGTGCGCAGGCTGGTCGCCGTGTTGGCGGCCGCATTTTCGGAGTCCGACTCCACGGCAACACAACTGCGCACCAAAAGATCTGAGGAGGTCACATGACACGCACGGGTACAGGCTCAATGGTTGCGGGCGGACTCAACTGGGACAGCTTGCCGCTCAAGCTGTTCGCCGGCGGCAACGCGAAGTTCTGGAATCCCGCCGATATCGACTTCTCCCGCGACCGCGCCGACTGGGAGCGGCTTACGGACGACGAACGCCATTACGCCACCCGACTGTGCGCCGAGTTCATCGCCGGCGAAGAAGCAGTGACCGAGGACATTCAGCCGTTCATGTACGCAATGCGGGCCGAAGGCCGGCTGGGCGACGAGATGTACCTGACGCAGTTCGCGTTCGAGGAAGCTAAGCATGTGCAGGTGTTCCGGATGTGGCTCGACACCGTCGGCATCACCGACGATCTGCACGAATATCTCGAGGACGTGCCCACCTACCGCACGATCTTCTACGAGGAGTTGCCGAAGTCGCTCAACGCCTTGTCGACCGACCCGTCACCGGCGGCCCAGGTCCGGGCGTCGGTCACCTACAACCACATGGTCGAAGGCATGTTGGCGCTGACCGGCTACTTCGGCTGGCACAAGATCTGTGTGGAACGCGGCATCCTGCCGGGGATGCAGGAACTGGTGCGGCGCATCGGTGACGACGAGCGACGCCACATGGCGTGGGGCACCTTCACGTGTCGGCGTCATGTCGCCGCCGACGACCACAACTGGGACGTCTTCGAAACGCGGATGAACGAGCTCATGCCACTCGGGTTGCGTCTCATCGAAGAGGGCTTCGCGCTGTACGACCCGATGCCCTTCGGCCTTTCGGTGGACGAGTTCATGCAGTACGCCGCCGACAAGGGGATGCGGCGGTTCGGCACGATCAGCAGCGCGCGCGGGCGACCGCTCGGCGAGATCGATCTCGACTACTCGCCGGTGCAGCTGGAGGACACCTTCGCCGACGAGGACGCCAAGGTTCTCGCCGGCGCGGCCGTCTAGCCGACCCAGACGGTCTTGGCGTTGCAGAACGCGCGGATGCCAAGGCCCGCGAGTTCGCGACCATAGCCGGATCGTTTGACGCCACCGAATCCGAGTTCCGGGTACGACACCGTCATCCCGTTGATGAAGACCTGGCCGGCCTCGATGTCGTCGATGAAGCGCTCCTGCTCGGCCTCGTCGTTGGTCCAGGCGTTGGACCCCAGCCCGAACGTGGTGGCGTTGGCGATCTCGATGGCTTCATCGATGCCCGAGGCGCGATACATCGAGGCGACCGGCCCGAACACCTCTTCGGTGTAGAGCGCCATGTCCTTGGTGATCTCGGTGACCACCGTCGGCGGGTAGAACCAGCCCGGCTGATCGGGAGTCTTGCCGCCGAGGCGGACGTTCGCGCCCGCGGCGACGGCGTCGTCGACCTGCTTGGCGATCTCGTCACGGCCCGACTCGGTGGCCAGCGGGCCCACGTCGGTGTCCGGATCGGTCGGGTCGCCGACCTTCAGGGCCTGCATGCGTTCGACGAACTTGTCTACGAACGCGTCGTAGATGCCGGTGTGCACGATGAACCGCTTGGCGGCGATACAAGATTGGCCGTTGTTCTGCACCCGTGCGGTGACCGCGGTCTTCACCGCCTCGTCGAGGTCGACGGACGGCATCACGATGAACGGGTCGCTGCCGCCGAGCTCCATCACGGTGGGCTTGATCTCGTCGCCACAGATCGCGGCGACTGACTGGCCGGCGGGTTCGCTGCCGGTCAGCGTGGCCGCCTTGACCCGCGGATCGCGCAGAATGGCCTCGACGGCCTTGGACGAGACCAGCAGCGTCTGGAAGCAGTTCTCGGGAAAGCCACCGCGGGCGATGACGTCGGAGAGATACAGCGCCGACTGTGGCACGTTGGAGGCGTGTTTGAGGAGGCCGACGTTGCCGGCCATCAGCGCCGGCGCAGCGAATCGGACGGCCTGCCACAGCGGGAAGTTCCAGGGCATCACGGCCAGCACCACCCCAAGGGGCTGCCAGCGGGTGTAGGCCCGCTTGGCACCGACCTTCGACGCCTCGGCCGGCTCGTCGGCCAGCAGCTTCTCGGCGTTCTCGGCATAGTAGCGAAAACCCGTGGCGCACTTGATTGCTTCGCCTTTGGCCGATTTGAGGGTTTTGCCCATTTCCAGGGTCATCATCGCCCCGACCTCGTCGGCTTCCTTCTCCAGAAGGTCGGCGGTGGCGTTGGCCCACTCGGCGCGCTGCGCGAACGTGGTGGAGTGGCGGTAGTCGAGGAACCGCTCGTGGGCACGCGCGATTGCCGCTTCGACTTCGCTGTCACTTGCCGGCGTGAAGGTTTTGACCGTTTCGCCGGTGGCCGGGTTGATCGTGGCGATGGACACGCTGAATCCTTCGGTAAGTGGGTTGGGAAAACGTCCGATCTCCACCCTGCCACTATCGTGACCAAAAGGGAGGTGCCGATGAGCAAAGCGGCCGAGCTGATAGTCAAGTGCCTGGAAAACGAGGGCGTTGCCGTGGTCTTCGGGCTGCCGGGCGAGGAAAACATCCGATTCGTGCAGGCGTTGGCCTCGTCGAACATCCGCTATGTGCTCACCCGGCACGAGCAGGCGGCGTCGTTCATGGCCGAGATGTACGGCCGGGTCACCGGACGAGCGGCGGTGGTGTCGGCCACGCTGGGGCCGGGGGCGATCAACATGCAGCTCGGTGTCGCCGACGCCACCACCAACAGCACGCCGTTGGTCGCGATCTCTGCCCAGGTCGGTCAGAACCGGCAGTACAAGGAGTCGCACCAATACGTCGACCTGGTGTCGATGTTCGCGCCGATCACCCGATGGGCCGCCGGTATCCCGACTGCGCAGGCGATACCGGAGATGGTTCGCAAAGCGTTCAAGCTCGCCGAGACCGAGCGCCCGGCCGCGGTCTATCTCGCCGTGCCCGAACACATCGACGCCGATGAAGCCGATTACGACCTGGGCCCGTTGCCGCGCAACGTTGTTCGCGCTGACGCGCCGGCCGTCCGCCAGGTGGCGCGCGCCGTCGACGTTCTGCGCAAGGCCAAGCGCCCGGTGGTGCTGGCCGGACATGGCGCTGCGCGTTCCGACGCGACCGATGCCCTGGTGCGGTTCTCCGAGAAGTTCGGCATACCGGTGGCGAACACCTTCCACGGCAAGGGCGTCATGCCCGACGACCACCCCAACAGCATCGGGGCGCTTGGGTTCATGCGGCACGACTACGTCAACTTCGGGTTCGACAACGCCGACGCCGTCATCGCGGTGGGTTACGAGCTGCAGGAGTTCGACCCGGTTCGGATCAATCCCAAGGGCGACAAGAAGATCATCCACATCCATCGCTTCCCGGCGGAGGTCGACGCGCACTACTCGGTTGACGTCGGGATCATCGGTGACATCAGCGACTCGCTCGACTCGCTCGCCGAGGCGCTCGACGATCATGTCTTTACCGCTGACCCGGAGATCCCCGGTTCCGGCTTGCTCAGTGAGGAATTCGAACGAGGACAACAGGATTCGCGGTACCCACTGGCACCCGCCCGAATCGTCGCCGACACCCGCGCCGCACTGGGCCGCAGCGACATCGTCCTGGTCGACACCGGCGCCACCAAAATGTGGATGGCCCGGCTCTACCCGACATACGAGCGGAATACCTGCCTGATTTCAAATGGCTTGTCCACCATGAGCTTTGCGTTACCAGGTGCCCTTGGGGTCAAGTTGGCGCTGCCGGAGGCGAAGGTGTTGGCCGTGGTCGGCGACGGGGCCTTCCTGATGAACTCCCAGGAGATCGAGACCGCAGTCCGCGAGAAGATCCCGCTGGTCGTGCTGATTTGGGAAGACGGCGGCTACGGTCTCATCGAGTGGAAGATGGACCTCGAACTCGGCGAACACCACTACGTGAAGTTCGGCAACCCCGACATCGTGAAGTACGCGGAAAGCTTTGGCGCCAAAGGCTATCGAATCAACAGTGCCGACGAGTTGCTGCCTACGCTGCAGCCCGCCCTGGATGACGACGGGGTTTCGCTGATCTGCTGCCCAGTCGACTACTCCGAGAATCTGCGGCTGACCGATCGGCTCGGCGAGCTCGACGAGACGCTGTGATGCTCTGAAACGACGCTTGCATTCGAGCGGGTTGCAGTACTGTATGAGATGGCCGCGGCAACTGTACTTTTCGTTGCGCTGCTTAACGTGGGCTTGTCGGCCGGCTGGTCGTGGATTGGGGGCCCGCTCGCCCTCTTCCTGGCAGCCGTCATTCTCGTTGCAGCAATCCGCTTTTCCGTCCTGCTGCGTCGCGTGCCGCGAG
>DASQRI010000193.1:0-3159 GCA_035642975.1 Mycobacterium sp. | reverse complement strand
CAGCGCGACCAGAACGATCCAGCCACGCTGGAGGCGGCGGCCGATCGAAAGCCTATTCATGGCGTCCCGTATCACCTCAGCTGCGCCGTGGCGGCATCGCGGTCGAGCACCGTCTCATCGTGTTAACCTAATTGGTACAGGTAGTAATTGCGGTTTGTATTGAATGTCAGGGAGTTTATAGCATGACCGCCGCGTCATCTAGGCTCGACAGCCAGCCCGCTGCTGACGCGCTCCAGGTCGCCGAGGAACTTGTGCAAGCCGCGCTACGGGCCGCCGAAAAGCGGGGCAAGGACGTAGCCGATGTGCCGGTGCTCGCGATCGCGCGTGAGGCAGGGATCTCGCGGAGCACACTGCTGCGTCGCCTCAGTGGCACCCGGGCTGCGTTAGACGAGGCTGTCCGCGCCGCCGGGGTGGATCCAGGTGGGCAGGTGCCGGTCCGGGCGCGGGCGTTGAACGCGGCGGCCGCGTTGATCAGCGAATCCGGCCTAGCCGCAGTCACATTGGAGGCGATCGCCACGCGTGCGGACTGTGCGGTGCACAGTCTCTACATGGCCTTTGGCAGCCGGGATGAACTGCTGCGAATCGTGTTCGAACGCTACAGCCCCATCCCCGATTTCGAGGATGTCCTCGATACCGCCACCGACGACCTGACCGCCACGGTGCGGCGCCTATATGAGGCGCTGGCGGCAGCACTGGGCCGCGAACCCAGGGTAGCGCCGGCAATCCTCGCCGAGGTGTTCGCCCGTCCCGCCAGCCCGACCGTACAGACGCTGAGCCAACACGCGGTTCCTCGGATGCTGGATGTGCTTGGGGCGTGGCTGAACGCGCAGGTGCAGCGGGGACGGATACGTGATCTGCCGATGCCGTTGCTCATTCAGCAATTGATGGGCCCGATGGTGATGCACATGCTGGGCCGACCCGCCCTCGCCAACCTCGCTGTGGTCGAGCTGCCTGACCTGGACACGACGTGCACGGAACTCGCGGCAAACTTCATGCGGGCCGTGGCTGCTGACTAACCTAACACGCTGCCCTGAGCCGACATTCGGGTCGAACTGAAGTCAGCCGGGATGATCGAGCCGGTGGACATCGAAATGAGACGGGTAGGCGTCTCACGACGCTTCCGCTGAACTGGACTCGACCGGCGACCGCGGGCAGCTGCTCATTCACTGTGCAGCTGCCTACATGGCGGGGTTACGGATTATGGGAACCTTCGGCCCGGCCGACACCATCGAGGATGCTCAGCGATGGTTGACGGACGGGGGCCTAATGGTTGACGTGTTGGAGCGCACCGGTGCAATAGCGCACTTTGACGCGCACCGCCCGCATGATCACGTGGTCTGACAAAACAGTCAGTAAACACGCAGCGTTCTCACAGTGTGTTGAACGATGCAGCGCAGGTCTGATTTTGTACGCTTCTGCATATGAAAGGGTGCCGTACTGCGAAGGCTCGGCGGCGTGAGCATGCCGCCGCAGTCGTCTGCGCGATAGGCCTGTTCGTCGCACTGGTCGCCGGATCCGCACTGCGCCCGCACTACACCGCGAATGCCTTCCCGGAGCCGGCAGGGTGGGCTAACGCCGTGCAGCATGTCCGGCCTGATGTCGGCCAGACGCAACCTGGCAGCAGCACCTTGTCGGCGGACTATCTGAAAGCGAGCGGCAATCCGCGTTCCACGCCGATGTCCCGAAAGCCATTCAGTTCCGTGTGGATGACGCACGATTTGCCGTCGAGCTGGACTCCGCTGTCGCCGCAGCTGGACTGGTCGGTCTTACCGGAGTGTTTCTCCGCCGTAGAGTTTCAGCCGCGTGGCGCCCCTTGGGCAACATCCGCGGTCGATGCTGTGGACCGACATACGTCAAACCTGTTCTGCGTTATTCGCTGCTGAGGGCGCCATAGGGCTTTCGTCGCCGTTTTGGATTCGAGCCTGAGCATTTCACGGCGCCCCAACGCGCCATGACGCTGCGGCCTTGATACCACTAGGCAGCCAACGACTCCGGTCGATCGCGCCGAATTGCGCGCATCTATCACGAGCTGTGGGCTATACGGCTAGACGACACGAAAGCCAGCGCGCCAGTCGATCTTTCCTAACCAATTCTGGAGTTAGATCATGCCTCGCGCGCATCTTGGTCTGTCCTAACCGTCTTGAGCCAAAGCGAGATGCACATGAATAACATTGCACGAGAACCAATTCCTGAAATCAATGACCCGCTTGACAAATTCGTTAGTAGTGCCTTCGGTAGTACCGCGTTCAGTAGTAGTGACCCCTCGGCTTTCCACCTACCGCGGCTAGAGTTCACCGGGTTACCGATGGCCGCCGACCGAGGTGCGGGTTGGAGGATGCTGCGAGATGCCGGGCCGGTCGTGTTCATGAACGGCGCCTACTACTTAACCCGCCGCGAGGATGTGCTGGCCGCGTTGTGCAGCCCCAACCTCTTCTCGGCGCATTTGGCGCTTCAACCCCCTGGTAGCCCAGTTCCCGTACTGCCTTCGGCGTTCGACCCGCCTGAGCACACCCGTTACCGCAAAATCCTCCAGCCATATTTCAGCCCAGAGGCTTTGATCAAATCCAGGCCAGTCATGGAGCGCCACGCGGCCGAAATCATCGGCGGCCTTGCAGGTCACGGCGAGTGCGACGCAATGGCCGACCTCGCGCGGTTCTACCCGTTCGGAGTCTTCATGGAGCTCTACGGACTGCCTCCGGAGGACCGCGATAACGTGATCGCCTGGAAAGACGCCGCTGTGGAGGGCAAGCCCGAGGGGTACTGGCTGTTGCCGTATTTCGCCAAGGCCATCGATGAACGTCGGCAGAACCCGGGCTCGGACATGCTATCGAAGATCATGACGGGGCCGGGCGCCCTCACGGATCGCGAGTTGCTCGGCATGTGCCACCTGATCGTGTTGTCGGGTCTGGACACCGTAGCCGCGGCAATTGGCTTCTCGTTATACGAGTTGGCGCGCAGGCCGACGCTACGGATAGAACTTCGCGAAAACCCAGGTCAGATCAGGGCGTTCATCGAAGAGATCGTGCGACTCGAACCGGCGGCGCCGATGGCGGCCCGAGTCACCACCGACTTCGCCAAAGTCGGCGGCATGACGCTTCCTCCCGGTACGCCGGTGCGGTTGTGCACGGCCGCAATCAATCGCGACGGCCGCGATGAGAT
>DASQRI010000192.1:0-20911 GCA_035642975.1 Mycobacterium sp. | reverse complement strand
GGAGAAGCGGACCAAGCTCGGTGTCGGCCATTTCGTCGAGACCGTGGACACCTTCACCCGCCAAGACAGCGCGGTGGTGGCCAAAAACCGGAACACGTTGTTCCGCTTCACTCCTGCGACTCCGTCATGACCGCGCGCCGGCGACGATGCAGAGCGAAGCGATGAGGAGGAGCGGCGCATGACCCCCAGCATCGACTGGGACCGGATCACCGTTCCGATGGATTTGCCCGAGGTGGTCGATGAGATCAGTTACCAACGGGTGGTGATGAACTCCGGGTCAACCTGGGACTACTTTCCGGGCCACTTCGACCCCGCGTACGCCCAAAGCCAAGGGCATCCGACGATTTTCGTCAACACCATGCACCTCGCCGGTTTCGCCGATCGCATCGCCACCGATTGGGCCGGCCCGACCAGCCGGGTTGTGCGCCGAAAGATGCGGCTGGCCGGCTCGATCTACGCCGGCGACACGATGGTGGGCCGGGGCCGCGTCGTGGCCAAACGCTGCGACACCACCGTGGAGCCGGCGCGCTACCTGCTCGACCTGCAGATCGAGGTGACCAACCAGCGCGGTGAGCTGTGTTGTCCCGTCGAGCTCACCCTGCAACTACCTGGGTAATCGTGATGGCCGACGGCTTGGGTGATCGACATCTGGCGGTGTGCCGAAGGTTCGGCGAGTCGGTGCGCGCGGCGAACGGAAAATGGGATCGGCGCTCGCCATGCGTCGCGTGGGACGCCAGGGGAGTGCTCGAGCACGTCATCGGTTTTCACGATGTGCTGCTGCTGCGACCGCTGGGGCTCAAGCCCGATCGGCCGCGTGATGACCCACAGATTCGGTGGGAGCTGACCTTCGCGGCGCTGCAGCAGGCGTTCGAGCCGGGTCAGCGCCTGTTCGAGCGAGTCGTCGATGTGCCGCAATTGCACGACAACCCGGCGACGCGATTGGACGCCCGCGCGATCATGCCGAACCTCACCCGCGACGTGTTGATCCATACCTGGGACCTGGCCCGCGCGGTCGGCGCCGACGACCGACTGGAGGTCGAGTGGTGCGAGCTCTTCTATGCGGCCTTGCCGAGCGACCGCCGGGCGCTGAGCGGTTCCGGGATGTTCGACAGCCCCGTCGCGGTGAGTGAGCAGACCGGCATCCAGTCGAAACTCCTTGCCCGGCTGGGCCGTAACCCCAACTGGCGACCGCCTGATTTCTAGCCGGGCAGCACCGACTGCAGCTCGACGTACTCGTGCAGGCCCTCCGGGCCGAACTCGCGGCCGATGCCGGATTGCTTGAAACCGCCGAACGGACTACCGATGGCGAGCGTGTACATGTTGATGCCCGTAGGTGCCGGCTCGCACGCTCGCGGCGATGATGATTACCCGCACGATCTTGCGACATGGCCAAACGTGGGTGGCCGCGCGTAGCGCCTGACGGCAAGCTAGCTCAACGCTGCTAGCTGTCCTAGCTTCCGCAGCGAAGATCCGATTACCTCGCGCTGCATGTCTAAACGCGCGGCTTCGGAATCCGGGATGTCAACGTGCACGGAGATTTTTGTGGTGCCACCGTCAGCGGGTTCGAGTTGCCACTGAAACACCAGATCGGACACCATGCACGAGATGGTGACCCGCTGGTCTTGGGGGTGGGCGTCCAAAGCCTGGGGCATCGGGAAGTCGGGATAGCCCTCGACGAACATGGTGTAGTCGCCGTCGCCACCGGGGACAGTTGACGCGATACCGGTCCACCATTCGGGAAACCGCACCGGGTCGTACAGCAGCATCCAGACGTCTTCTGGCGTGGCGGAGGTCTGCGTCGAATCATCAAAGCTTGGCATTGCTGCTCCCTGTGGTGAGTTGGGCAAGTTCGACCAGAATGGTGTCGAGCTCTTCAGTTGGAGAGATCTGGCCGAGCACCGGCCGCCCTAAGTCAGCTAGGGCGGCGGTCGATCCAGAGGCGTCAGCGGTGGCGATGCGCCGACGCCACCCCGCGGCAGCGCGCTCCAAATAACGCTCCGCCCGGACACTGTCGCCCTGCGTTTCGGCGATCAGCCCGCGCACCAACGCCATTCGCGCGACAAGTGTGTCGGGCCAGTCGGCGGGCCCCACGGGCTCGAGCACGGCAGCCGCAAGCTCCTGTTCGGCTTCGGTGACTCGGCCCAGACGAGTCAACGCCTCCGCGCGCTGCAGACGCGCCAACGGTCTTCCAATCGAAGCGTGTTCGGCGTCCAGAGCCCGGCCGAGGAACTCGGCGGCTTCCCGGTGCTGTCCGGCGCGCAGCAGGACGCGGCCGGTTTCAGCGTCGGCGGTCGCGGCAAGTTCGGGGCCGCCGATCCGCTCCGCCAACTGCTGTGTTGATTTGGTGACACGAACCGCCTCGGCGTGCCTGCCGAGGCGAGACATCAGCCAGGCGCGCGATAGTTGGACGTCGGCCTCAATGGCCAGTGGCAACGCACCGCCACCTGGCACTGTTCCGATTTCGTCGAGTAGTTGAAGGGCCTCTCGATAGGCGCCGGTCGAGGTCAGACCCGCTGCGGCGTTGAGCAGTGATCCGTACATCAGGTCTAGACGTCCGATCGACCGAGCGATCGCAGCGGCCGCACGCCCGGCATTGCCGACCTCGTCGAAACGGCCTTGCCGAATATGAGCGAGGGTCCGGGCGATATGACGGCGGATGTCGCGGATCGGGTCGGTGGGCAGTGGCCGGCACTGCGCCTCGATGCTGTCCAAAAGCTGCTCGCAGGTACCCGGGTCGCCGGCCATCGCCTCGCATAACGCCAGGAACGCCTGCGCCTCAAGCCGCAGCCGCAATGCCGAAACACCGGCGGTATCAAGTACTTCCAGCGCTGTGCTCACGGACCGTCGGGCAACAAGAGGGCGGCAGAGCGGGCCGGTATTCCACTCGGCCCAGCGGATGTGTGCGGTCGCCACGCCGACGCGATCGTCGGCGGCATCGAGGGAATTCAGTGCGCGTTCGAACCGGGCTTGCGCCTCCTCGGCCATCCCGCGGTGGGCCGCAACACCCGTTAGATCCAGCACGATGTCGATGTTGGAGGGCTGCAGATCCGATGCCTCGGTGAGGAGCTCTTCGGCGCGGCTCAGCGCCCCCAGCGACATCGCGTGGTTTGCGGCGCGCACCAAGAGCCGCGCCGCGCCGTCAGGATCACCGGCGGTCAGCAGATGCCGTGCGGCCTCGTCGGCCAGCTCCGGTTCGCCATTCTCGTCGATATCACGGGCCGCGGCGGCGTGTAGCCGGATCCGTTGCAACTCCGGCAAGTCGGCGTAGTAGGCGTCACGCACCAGCGCGTGCCGGAAATCGAGTGCTCCTTCAACGACCTGCAACAGTCCAGCGTCGCTGGCGCCTTGGAATGCTGTGTCGAACTCGGCGTCGTCGGGTGGGCCAGCCCGACGGCGGGCGTCTTCAATGCTCAATGCGCGCCCCGCCACCGCCATCACCTCGCATAGCGCGCGCGAGGATGTCGGCAGATGACTGCGGGCGGCCCGCACGGTGGAGCGCAGCCCTTCGGCAAGGGCTGCATCGCCCCGCGCGATCGTGCGAGACACCTCGACCGCCAGGAGGGCATTGCCGTCTGCCGATACGACCACGGTGCCGATCGCATCGTTACCGACCACGCCGGCGTTTCGGGCTATCTCAGCAATCTCTGGGTGGGTAAGGGCTTTGAGGTCGACATCGGCCAGCAGTGCCGCGCAGTGCCGCGCCTGTTGCTCTGCGTCGGCCAGGGCGGGCGGCAGCGGACGGTTGCGCCGCGTCCACAACAGCAGCACCGGCAGTGTCTGCACCCGCCGACATGCGCGCGCGAGCACTGCCGCGCTGGCCTCGTCGCAGCCGTGCATGTCCTCCAGGACCGCCAGCACCGGCGCATGTGCTGCCGCGTATGCGAGCAGGTCCAAAAGTCCCTCGGTGATCCGGGCCTGTTCGAAATCGGGTGGGCCGGGTGCGGCTGGCTGAATCAACGTCGGCAGCAGCGGAGCGAGCGCGGTAGTGAACGGCTCGCCGTCGGGAACGCCACCGAGGCCGCGCAGCAACGCGCTTCCCAACTCCGCCCACGGCCAGTAGGGCGGGCAGCCAATTGTCGAAGTGGTGCCAAGCGCGATCAGCCCACCGGTGTGGCCGGCCAATTCGGTGAGCTCGGCAACCAATCGGGTCTTTCCGATGCCGGCCTCGCCGCGCACGACGGCTATTCCGCCAGCACCGGAACGCGCTGAGCGCCATGCCGTTCCGAGCGATTGGAGTTCAGAGTCACGGCCAACCAGCGGAGTCGCCGCCAGCCGACGTAACCCGCTGGAAGCATGCATCTTCCGCTGCTGACGCTGCTGCCGGCTGCGGATCTTCTCGGCCAGCTGCCAGGTTTCGTCCGCGGGCGCGATCTTCAACTCGTGCCGGAGCCGGTCGACGATGCGCGCATACACCGCCAGCGCCAGCGAGCAGTCTCCCGCTTCGTCGTACCGGCGCATCAGCAAACGTGCACACGTCTCGGAAAGCGGATTCAAATCCGCGGCGTGGCGGGCCCGCTCGATCGCCAACGGCCAATCGCCGTTGGCGGCCGCCTTGTCGGATTGCTCCCTCAGCAACGCGATCACCTTGTCGCGGTGCGATTCCCGCGCAAGAATCGCCCACTCATCGTCGAGGCCGGCCAGCAGCTCGCCCGATGACATGGTCAACGCCTCGTCGAAGCAGTCGTCGGCGGCCAACTCATCGAATCGCGCGACATCCACGTCGACATTGCGCAATCCAATGCGGTTGCGCGAGGTGTCCAGCGCAGCGTCGGCATGCTGGCCGAGAGCGCGCCGCAGAGCCCACAGCGCGGTACGCATGCTATTGCGGGCGGCCGAATCGGTGACGTCCGGCCACAGCGCCGAGGCGATCTCCGAACGGTTGCATGACCCGGTATGGATGGCCAGCCACCCTAGTAGCGCCACCGCCCGCATGCTGTCCGGCAGGGCAATCGCCACACCGTCGACATCAATGCCTATTTCGCCCAGCACGCGAACCGAGACCGACACGCCGGCTTGGTCGGTGGTCATCGCGTCTCCCAGTAACCCCCGTCTATGCAGGTAGATCCTAACAGCGACGCACAAGGCTGGCTCTTAAGAAGCGATCGTCGCGGGTCGATTGACGATGGATTGACGGACGGTTTCGCACGCTGGGCGCACATGTTGACCGCATCAGAAACCAGGAGAAACTGCCATGTCACACGTACTGACAACACCGCCCGCGACCGCAGCCGCCGAGCCGGGTCCGCCTGCCCGCGCGCTACCAACGCCAGCACCGGCCCTGATTACCGAACAGCAAATTGCCTTCAGTAAGGCAGCAGCCGCAGCAGCCGTAGCGACCCGCCGATGGTCGCACCCTGCCCTGATGGCCAGGCTTGGCCGCATTCTCACCGAGCTGACACAGCCGCGGCCGTCATGCCCGCGCCGTGAGCCCAGCTATTTCGAGGCGGCGCGGATGTCCCGCGCGATGGACCGACTGTGACGACATCCAAGGAGAATGCAATGCCTGAATTAGGTCAGCACGCGGTCATACTTGGCGCCAGCATGGGCGGGTTGCTTGCCGCCCGAGTGCTCGCCGACTTCTACCGAAACGTGACCGTGGTCGAACGAGACAGGCTGCCTTCAACGCCGGTCAACCGGCGAGGTGTTCCCCAGGGCAAGCAGATCCACGCTATCGCGGCGCGCGGTATGCAGATCCTCGACGAGCTGTTCGGAAACTTTGCCGATGAACTGCGCGCCGGCGGGGTCGTCAGCTGGGACGACGGAGACTTTTCGAAGTTGTGCGTTTCGGTTGGGGGACATCAACTGATCAGATCCGGCAGCTCACCGAGCGCTCTGTCGATGTCGATCTCATTTGTGAGCCGGCCGTTGCTGGAATGGAGTGTTCGCAGGCGGGTGCGGTCCATCCCAAACGTCACCTTCGTCGAGGGCCATGACGTGGTCGGCCTCACCGTGACCCCAGCTCATGACCGTGTGACCGGAGCGCGGATAGTCGACCGCGATACCACCCACCAGACGACACTCGCGGCCGATCTCGTCGTCGACGCGACCGGACGCGGTTCCCGGACGCCGAACTTCCTGGACGAACTCGGCTACGGCCGTCCTCCCCAAGACGAGTTGACGGTGAACCTCTCCTACGCCTCTCAACTACTGCGCCTGGCGCCCGGAGCTGTCAAGGAACACATGACTGCCCTGTTCCCAATTCCGGGACGACCGAAGATGTTTGCCTTGTTCGAATACGAAAATGACACCTGGATCTTCTGCGTTGGCGCCATGGCCGGGCTCGAGCCACCACGTCAGCGTGCCGACATGCTGCGGTTCGCAGCCGATTTCGCTCCTGCCCATGCGCTGCAAGCAATTCAAGCGGCCGAGCCGCTCGGCGAGGTAGCCCATCATCGCGTTCCATCCAACCGCTGGCGGCGCTACGACAAGATGCGCCGAACGCCCGACGGCCTACTCGTCTTCGGCGACGCAATCTGCAGCTTCAACCCCATCTACGGACAAGGCATGACGGTCGCCGCTATCGAAGCGACCGTGTTGGGCGATTGTCTGCGACGTGGAGAACACGACCTGCCGCGACGGTTTTTCCACGCCAGCGCCAAGGAAGTCCGGGTCGCGTGGCAGACCGCCGTCGGCTCCGACTTGACCCTCCCAGAAGTCGCCGGACCACGACCGGCCTCAATGCGTATCATCAACGCATACCTGGACCAAGTGCTGGGCGCCGCCGAAACCGACCCCATCGTCGCTAGCCAATTCATGCGGGTTATCGGAATGATCGACCCACCAGCTCGGCTGCTGCGCCCGACCATATTGAGGCGCATCGCGCGGGCCAACTGGTCCCCGCGAACGGACCGGCGGCCTGTCGACCCTCTTGCTTCGCCTTCGTGGACATGAGTGTGTCCATGCGCGCAATCGAAACTTCTTGCCCGGCTGGGCCGTAACCCCAACTGGCGACCGCCTGACGTCTAGCCGGGCAGCGGCGGCATCGCCCCTTTGCTCACCACCGACTGCAGCTCGACGTACTCGTGCAGCCCCTCCGGGCCGAACTCGCGGCCGATGCCCGACTGTTTGAAACCGCCGAACGGACTACCGATGTCGAGCGTGTACATGTTGATGCCATAGGTTCCGGCTCGCACACTCGCGGCGACCTCGAGGCCGTGCGCAATGTCAGCGGTCCAGACCGATCCGGCCAAACCGTAGTCGCTGTCGTTGGCGATGCGGACCGCGTCGGCTTCGTCGCGATAGGTGAGCACGCTGAGCACCGGGCCGAAGATCTCTTCGCGGGCGATGCGCATGTCGTTGGTGACGTCGGCGAACAGCGTCGGCCGCACGTACCAGCCTCGGCTGCTCGGCGGGTCCTCGCCGCCGAGGACCATCCGGGCGCCCTCTTTCATCCCGGCTCGGATGTAGTCCTGAACCCGGACTTGTTGTCGTTGGGCCACCAGGGGGCCGACATCGGTCACCTCATCGGATGGATCACCCACATGCAGTCCCGACATCATCTCCGCCAACGCGTCGACCACCTCGTTGCGACGCCGTTCGCTGACCAGGATCCTGGTCTGCGCGACGCAGGCCTGTCCGTTGTTCATCAGGCTCGCGGACTTCAAGCTCTTGACCGTCTTGTCGATGTCGGCGTCGTCGAGGATGATCGCCGCCGACTTGCCGCCGAGCTCGAGGCTCACCCTCTTGAGCTGCTCGCCGCACAGCGCGGCGATCCGGCGTCCGACCGCACTCGACCCGGTGAACGAGATCTTGTCCACGCCGGGATGGCGCACCAGCGCCTCGCCGACATCGGTGCCACCGGGAAGCACGGAGACCACCCCGTCGGGTAGATCCAGCTGCTCAATCATCTCCGCCAACCACAAAGCATCCAAAGGGGTTTCGGGTGCGGGTTTCACGATGACGGTGCATCCCGCGATCAAAGCGGGAATCAGCTTGGGCATGATCAAGAACTGCGGCACGTTCCACGGCACGATCGCGCCGACCACGCCGACCGGAGCCCGACGCAGGTGAACTTCGCCCAGCACGCCTTGGCGGCGCTCGGCCCACGGAAAGTCGCGGGCGACTGCCAGGCTGAGATGAATCATCGACACCGCAGCCGCGGCCTGGCCCAGCCGGCTGAAACTGCGCGGCGACCCCATCTCGTCGGTGATCAAGTCGGCCATCTCGTCGAGATGACCGGAGTAGATCGTCGCGAGCTGTTCGACCTTGCGCATCCGCTCGTGCGGGTCGAGTCGAGGCCACGGTCCGTGGTCGAAGGCATGCCGCGCCGCGGCGACCGCGGCGTCGACGTCCTCGGGGGCCGCGGCGGCGGCGTCGCCGATCGGTTCTTCAGAGTGCGGCGAGATGACGGTCAGGCGCTGCTCGGTGGACGGCTTGCGCCAGTGTCCGCCGATGAAAAGCTGGTCGTAGCAACGGTGGTCACGGTTTTCCGTCATCGGGGGCACCACCTCTGAAAGGGCGACGGCAACTTCGCTATTGATGCTAACATAGCAAAAAAGCCAGGCAGGCAGCCTCTGGTCGGTAGTGAAGGCGACGTGAGCGACGAACTTCGGGTGCGTGAGTTCCTTGGAGCTGAGAAGTACGACGCGATCGATGTCCCCGAGGGATGACATGAGCAACGACTGGCGCAACTACCCGTTCCGGCTAGTGCCCAACGACAGCGCGCTGGATTTCCCCGCCGCTGAAGGCGAACACGCCGATCAGGAGTCCGACACCTGGTTCATTGCCGGCGAACTGACCGGCGCGACCGGCCGATCGCTGGCGTTCCTGACCATCTTCAACAAAAACCGGCCGGGCGGCACGGTGGTCGCCGACTTCTACACAATGGCGCTATTCGATTGCGACACCGGCGCATACGGCACCTACACCGATTACGACATGCCGCCGAAGAACATGCATCCCGACGCGCGACCGAAGATGTCCATGGCCGCCGGACACCTCGACATCCACTACGAAAGCAGCGCCGGGTCGGTGGCGTGGACGACCTGCCGGGACGATCACGGCGAACTGCGGCCCTACACCTATCGCGTCAGCCTGCGTGGTGTCGATCAGGCCGGCGAGTCGATGGAACTGGACTTGGCCGTCACCCCAACTCGCGCGCCGGTACCGGTCGGCGCGGACACGCTCAACGGCAAGATCATCTGTTTCGGCCAGCGCGACACCTACTCGTACTTCCAGACCGGGATGGCGATGAACGGGACGCTGCGCTGGGGTGAGCTGCGTGAACAGGTCAGCGGCAGCGCGGGACACGTCGACCGACAGTGGTTTCCCAAATACGCCGGCGGTGGCGGAACCGGGGGAGATCCGCGCGCCCGCTCGCACGAATGGCGCACGATCAACCTGGACAACGGCGTCGACATGAGCATCTGGCGACAGTTCGACCGCACCGACGGCAATGCCCTGCAACCATTTTCGGGTGTTACGGTCAGCTATCCCGACCCGGCGATGGCCCCGGAGTGCGCCGAGGACGTCGAGGTCACGGTGAGCAGCCATGTCCGATGGCCGAATTCGATCCGGCCGCTGGTGCGGCCACTGGCGTCGAATCGGTTCATGCCCGATCGTCACCGGCTGCGATGCGCCACACTGCAACTGGATCTCACCGGAGAACCTTTGGTGCCGGCCCCGGCACACGGCCTGCCGATCGAATACATGGAAGGGCCGTATCGCTACCACGGGACGCTGCGGGGAGAACCGGTGAGCGGGTTCGCGTTCTACGAGCGTTCTTTGGCGCTGTACCGGGATTGGGAGCTGATTGATGTGCTGGCCGCCACCGTCGATGATGTCAGCATCGTCGATCAGGTACGGTCACTCGTTGCCTCCGGGCATCGGGCAGACGCACGAAAAGTGTTGCAGACCATGCTCGCCGGGCTGGCCGCCGATCGTGCGAGTGCCCGCGACGTCGTGGAAGCTCTGATCGAAGCGTTATCCGTCGACGGCTGACGACGCCGGGGTAGCCGGACGCCACGACGACCAGGACATATGGCGATGCTGGAGCCCGGGTTCGTTGCGACCGAACAGCAGGTGATCGCGGGCGCGGGACTCGAGATTGGCTTGTAGCCCCGCGACGAGTCGGTAATCCTCATCGCGCACGGTGGCATGGGCGTAGTCGAAGACGGCTTGAGCTCCGGCGGCCACCGATTCCTCGGAGATGTCCAGCGGTGTCGAATTCTGGTGGACCGTAATGGATCTGCCGGGCTTGTCGGCCGGGTAGATCCGGAACAGCTCGCCGTTGGCGATGGTCACCGACAATACGATGTTCGGGAACAGCGCGTAGATCACCACCATGTTCTGGAATGGGTCCCACTGGTCTTCGGGAACGTCCTCCAGATCCAGGATGGAGTTCAGCGGGAAGATCAACCGGTGATGCGGCCCGAACGAATCGAACACCGTGCAGTTGCTGCGCGCGATCGTGGCGAAGGTTTCCTTGTGGACGGTGGCGAAGTGGTAGTTCTCCGAGAAGGTGTCGACCGCCAGTTTCCAGTTGATCGGCGAGTCGAGCACCTTCTCACCCAGCGGGGACCAGCGCCCGATGCCCCATGAGTCGAGTTCCTCGGCGAGCGGACCCAGGTGTGCGGAGATGTCCAGTGTCGCGTCGGGATCGAGTGCTACCCAAAGGAATCCGGCGAACTCGGCAGCGGGCAGCTCGGTGAGGCCGTCGGAGCGCACCTGCACGCCGGGGAAGCCTTCCCGGCCGGGTAGCCCGATCAAGCGCCCGGTGTTGTCGTATGTCCACGCGTGGTAGGGGCAGGTGAACCGCTTCGCGGTACCGCACCCGGTGACCACTTGCGATTGGCGGTGCACGCAGATGTTGTTGAACGCCTTCACCGAACCGGCGGCGGTCCTGGTCAGTAGAACGGATCGCCCCATCACTGTCTTGGTGCAGTAGGACCCCGGTTCCGGCAATTCGGATACATAACCGACCAGTTGCGGGCTGGCCATCAGCATCGCGATGTCGTGTCGGTGACGTTCGACCGACGTGTACTCGCCGGCCTGGACGGCATGCTCGGTCGGCGCGAGGTCGGTCGTCTTGTCCCGGGCCAGCTTCACGGCACGTCGGGTCAAGTCGATGAGTTGGTCGCGTTCCATCAGCGGTCCTCCACCGTCGGTCAGACTCTCTCGACGGTATCTTTGCAAAGTTTGCAATGACAAGAAGTAATCACGGCCGGCCAACGATCGCCGGGCGCCGGCGGTCACCCGCCGGGCGGTTCCCAGGCGGATCCGCCGGGCGTGTCCACGCAGTTGACCGGACCGCCCGTGTTCGAGACGGCTGACGCGCCCGCCTGGCCGCACGGCATGCCGACGGCTGGTCGGGTGTCCACGGCGGCGCCGGGCGACGTCGGTGGCGTCGACGTCGGTGGCGTCGGATGCGCCCGCGTTGTGGGTGCCGCCGTCGTCTGCGATGCGGGTGAATTGGCCGGCGGAGTGGTCGTCACCGGTGGCGAGGGCTTGCTGGTGGGCGGTGTTGTCGCCGCAGGGGCCGGCGGGGTGACCACGGGTGGCGGGATGACCTGCGCCGGCGCCGGGGGTGCAGGAACCAGGGTCGCCATCGCGGGCGGCGGCGTGGCCCTCGCCGGCGTCGCGGGCGCGAGCGGGATGGTGGACTCTGCGGAGGTGGTGGTTTCGACGCTTGTCGGCGCATCGTTGGATTCGGAGGCCGAGCGCAGAGCCCTGACACCTAAGAACCATGCCAGCACCACAACCAGGATCGTGCCGGCGAGCGCCGCAGTGTGCAGCATCCGGCGATTGTGCGCGGCCTTCGATTCCTCATCGGCGATAGTGTCGGATCCGGGCGATTTCGCAGACGTCGTGACATCGTCGACTTCGTTGTCCGGCACAACATCTGGCGGTGCGACCGCATCGTCGCGTTTCGCGTAGGCGGGAGCGGGCGCCGTTGGTTCGGTTGGCGCCGCAGCCTCGGGCCGAACCGGGGCGGCTGGTCGGGTCGGTGCAATAGCGTCGGTTGCCGGCGCGGCCAGGAATGCGGGAGCTGCGCCATTCTGCAGGTTGGACGCATCGCGGAAAGCGGACGCTCCCCGGAAGTGTGACCGTGTGCCGCCCGTCGCCTCAAGCGCTTTGGCGAAGTCTCGACACCGACGAAATCTATCGATGGGATCTTTCGCGAGTGCCCGGCCAAAGATCGCGTCGAAGTCGACGAGATCGGCCCTGACATCGCTTGGCCGCGGCGGTTGGTCGTTGAGGTGCTTGCTGATCAACACGGCGGGATTGAAGTGTTGAAATGGCGGCGAACCAGTCAACAGGTGAAAAGCGGTGCCCGCCAGTGCATATTGGTCAGCCCGGCCGTCGACAGTGTCGTCCATCAACTGCTCGGGCGCGGCAAAACTTGCGGTTCCGATAATCACCTTCGAGCGGGTCAGGGTGTTCGTGTCGCCGAGGCGCCGGGCGATGCCGAAGCCCGCCAGTGCAATCCGTCGTTTCCCGGATGACGAGGTGCCGACGAGAATGTTGCTCGGATTCACATAGCGGTGCAAAACGCCTTGGTCGTGCGCGTAGTCGAGGGCGTCCGCAATCGCGGACACGATCTCGATCACCATCTTCATCGGCATGCCGTCGGGATAGTTATCGCCCAGCAACTGGGCCGCGTCGTCGCTGTCGAAGTAGTCCGTCGAAACCCATAGCTGGTCCTCGAACTCGCCCCGGTCGATGAGGCTGACGATATGCGGGTGCCACAGCGCCGCTGCCAAGTCGGACTCCTGGGTGAACCGTTCCCGGTAATCCAGGTCGGCGGAGACCTCGGCCGGGATCAGGTAGAGCAACTGATGTCGGGGCAACCTGGGGTGCTCGGCCAGATAGAGCTCAATGCTCTCCCCCGAGCCGAGTAGCCGGACGATGTTGAATCCGGCGGCCGTCGTTCCACTGGCCAGCGGCATGGGGAGGATCGTACAGACTGGCTCCGAAACCAACGGCTCTGGTGCGCGCCCGCCGCCACCCGATGCGGCCCGGGTGAGAATGTCCGGGTGCCGCGGACGTGTTGGCCGAGAATGCGGGATCAGCCAGCCCTCGATCTTGATACAGATGTGACGAGTGGCGTTGATGTGGTAATTGATGCATCTGTCGTACTCTGTGAAACGTGTCGCATATGTCTCGGCGCGACGTGCTGAAATTCGCGGGTGCTACACCCGCCCTGATCGGTCTCGGTGTGGCGGCGGAGTCGCTGTGCGCCCCGTCAGCCGCGGCGGACGGGCTGGGCGTCTTGCTCGACTACGCGGCCGGGGTGATACCCGCCAACCAGATCAGGGCGGCCGGCGCGCTGGGGTCCATCCGCTACGTGTCGGATCGCCGGCCCGGAGGCAACTGGATGCTGGGCAAGCCGATGCAGATCACCGAAGCGCGCGACCTCAGCCAGAACGGTCTCAAGGTGGTGTCCTGCTATCAGTACGGCAAGCAGAGCTCCGCGGACTGGCTGGGCGGTCAAAGCGCCGGCGTCACCCATGCCCGGCGCGGGTGGCAGCTACACACCGCCGCCGGCGGCCCCGCCAGCGCTCCCATCTATGCCTCGATCGACGACGACCCGTCCTATGAGCAGTACAAGCAGCAGGTCGCTCCCTACCTGCGCGGCTGGGAGTCGGTGGTGGGCCACCAGCGGACCGGCGTCTACGGCAACTCCAAGACGATCGACTGGGCGCTGCAAGACGGCCTGGGCTCCTACTTCTGGCAGCACAACTGGGGCTCGCCGGAGGGGCGCACCCATCCCGCCGCGAACCTGCACCAAGTCGAAATCGACAAGCGCAACGTCGGTGGCGTCGGCGCCGACATCAACAATATGTGCAAGCCCCAGTTCGGCCAGTGGGCCTGAGCTGACTCACGGGTAAGTTTCCAGCAAACTCCAGCCGAGTCCGCCGGCGAGGTGATTTCTGTGCGGCACGTCGCGACGCGGCTTCAGGTGCGGATCACCGCGCGCGACAGAGCGCAGATTTTCAAGATAACGATTGCATAACAATACTGCTTTGATCTGCACTGTTATTGCTACTCGACCGTAACCACCTGCATCCAGCAGGTTTGTTCCGGACGCTGTCGGCCGCCGTCGAGCGGAGTGTTACCCAGCCCACCGTTACTCGCGCGTAGAACTCGCCAGTAACCGAATCGCGGCGGAAACGCCCGCATTTCTCATGACACTCTTATAGCAGCCGATAACGCCCCTCGGTTCGGCCCGCCGAAGTCGGGTCAGCCGAGACGTGGCCGGTATGACCGGGGGCTCAATCGGGATTTGGATTTGGACGGCAGCTACGGGGCGGCGCGGCTCTGACACGCAGGTGACGGATGAGCGCTTTTAGGAGATACGCACGTGACGATCTACGAGCATCACCGAGTGTCCGCTGACCACGACGGGCTGACCGCGGAGGCCAAGCACGGGACTCATGCTCTGGTCGATCGTCTCACCGCCGGCGAGGCCTATGCCGTCGCATTCGGCGGTCAGGGCGGCGCGTGGCTGGAGACGCTGGAAGAGCTGGTGTCGTCGGCCGGGATCGAATCCGAATTGTCGACGCTGGTCGGCGAAGTGGAACTGCTGCTCGAGCCGGTTGCCAGCGAGCTCGTCGTAGTGCGGCCCATCGGTTTCGAGCCGCTGCGCTGGGTGCGGGCGCTGGCCGCGGAGGATCCGGTTCCGTCCGCCAAGCAGCTGACCTCGGCCGCGGTGTCGCTGCCCGGCGTCCTGCTCACTCAGATCGCGGCGATCCGCACGCTGGCCCGTCAGGGCATGGACTTGATCAAGACCCCGCCGGTGGCCGTCATCGGGCACTCGCAGGGCATCTTGGCGGTCGAGGCCTTGAAAGCGGCGGGCGCACGTGACATCGAGCTGCTGGCGATGGCCCAGCTGATCGGGGCGGCCGGCACGCTGGTGGCTCGTCGGCGCGGGATCTCGGTTCTCGGCGACCGTTCGCCGATGGTGTCGGTCAGCAACGCCGACCCCGAGCGCATCTACCGGCTGCTCGAAGACTTCTCCCAAGACGTGCGGACCGTGCTGCCGCCTGTCTTGTCGATCCGCAACGGCCGGCGCTCGGTCGTCATCACCGGCACCCCCGAGCAGCTGTCTCGCTTCGAGCTGTACTGCCAGCAGATCTCGGATAAGGAAGAAGCCGAGCGCAAGAACAAGGTCCGCGGCGGCGACGTGTTCGCACCGGCCTTCGACGCCGTCCAGGTCGAGGTGGGCTTCCACACGCCACGGCTCGCCGACAGCATCGACATCGTCGGTGACTGGGCACAGCAGGTCGGCATCGACGTCGGATTGGCCCGCGCGATGGCGCAAGCCATCCTGGTCCATCCGGTCGACTGGGTCGACGAGGTGATCCGGGTTCACGAGGCCGGTGCCCGCTGGATTCTCGACCTGGGACCCGGCGACATCCTGACCCGGTTGACCGCGCCGGTGATCCGCGGACTCGGCGTCGGTATCGTGCCCGCGGCGACCCGCGGCGGTCAGCGCAACCTGTTCACCATCGGCGCCGTTCCTGAGGTGGCCCGGCCGTGGTCGAGCTATGCCCCGACGGTGGTCAGCCTGCCCGACGGTCGAGTCAAACTCTCCACGAAGTTCACCCGGCTCACCGGCAGGTCACCGATCTTGCTGGCGGGCATGACCCCGACCACCGTCGACGCCAAAATCGTTGCCGCCGCAGCCAATGCCGGACACTGGGCCGAGCTTGCCGGTGGCGGCCAGGTCACCGAACCGATCTTCAACGACCGCATCGAGCAGCTCGCCGGGCTGCTCGAGCCGGGCCGCACCTATCAGTTCAACGCGCTGTTCCTCGACCCGTATCTGTGGAAGCTGCAAGTCGGCGGAAAACGGTTGGTGCAGAAGGCTCGCCAGTCCGGTGCGGCCATCGACGGCGTGGTCGTCAGCGCCGGCATCCCCGAACTGGAAGAGGCCGTCGAGCTGATCGACGAGCTCAACGAGATCGGCATCAGCCACGTGGTGTTCAAGCCGGGCACCGTCGAGCAGATCCGCTCAGTCATCCGCATCGCCACCGAAGTGCCGACCAAGCCGGTCATCATGCACGTCGAGGGCGGGCGTGCGGGCGGTCACCACTCCTGGGAAGACCTCGACGACCTGCTGCTGGCCACCTATTCGGAGCTGCGGTCGCGACCCAACATCACCGTCTGCGTCGGCGGCGGCATCGGCACTCCCGAGCGGGCGGCCGAATACCTCTCCGGCCGCTGGGCCCAGTCCTACGGCTTCCCCCTGATGCCGGTCGACGGCATCCTGGTGGGCACCGCGGCGATGGCGACGCTGGAATCCACCACTTCGCCGTCGGTTAAGCAAATGCTTGTCGAAACGCAGGGCACCGGCGAGTGGATCAGCGCCGGAAAAGCCCAGGGCGGCATGGCTTCCAGCCGCAGCCAGCTCGGCGCCGACATTCACGAGATCGACAACGCCGCCTCCCGCTGCGGCCGGCTGCTCGATGAGGTCGCCGGAGACGCCCAGGCCGTCGGGGCGCGTCGTGACGAGCTCATCGCCGCGATGGCCAACACTGCCAAGCCGTACTTCGGCGACATCGGCGAGATGACCTACCTGCAGTGGCTGCGGCGTTACGTCGAGCTGGCCATCGGTGACGGCGACTCCACCGCCGACACCGCCGCGCCGGGCAGCCGCTGGCTCGCCGACACCTGGCGTGAGCGTTTCGAGGAGATGCTGCATCGCGCCGAGGCGCGGCTGCACCCGAAGGACTCCGGGCCGATCGAGACCCTGTTCAACGACGAGGCGCTGCTGGAGAGCCCCGACGGGGCCATCGCCGCGCTGCTTGCCCGCTACCCGGACGCCGAAACCGTGCAGCTGCACCCGGCCGATGTCCCGTTCTTTGTGACGCTGTGCAAGACGCTGGGCAAGCCGGTCAACTTCGTCCCGGTCATCGACAAAGACGTACGACGTTGGTGGCGAAGCGATTCGCTGTGGCAGGCGCACGACGCGCGCTACGACGCCGACCAGGTCTGCATCATCCCCGGCACCGAGGCGGTCGCCGGCATCACCCGCCTCGACGAGCCGGTCGGTGAGCTGTTGGACCGCTTCGAGCAAGCCGCCGTCGATGAGGTGCTCGCCACCGGTGCGACGCCGACGCCGATCACCGCGCGGCGGCAGGGCCGCATCGACGTGCGTGGGCCGCTGGCCAGTGTGCTCGACGCGCCGGACGTGCTGTGGGCCGGCCGCGTCGCCACCAACCCGGTGCACCGCATCGCCGATCCCGCCGAATGGCAGGTGCACGACGGACCCGAGGAGCCACGCGCCACTCACTCGTCCACCGGGGCGCGCCTGCAGACCGACGGTGACCACGTTGTGTTGAGCGTGCCGATCGCGGGCGTGTGGATCGATATCCGATTCAGCTTGCCGGCCAGCACGATTGACGGCGGAATTCCGGTTATCCGAACCAAGGACGCGATCGAGGCCATGCGTTCGGTGCTCGCGATCGCCGCCGGTGCCGACGGCCCGGACACGCTCCCCCGGGTGCATAACGGGACAGCCACCCTGAAGGTGCGGTGGGACCCGGAGCAGGTGGCCGACCACACCGGGGTGACCGCCATCCTCGGCGAGCCGCTGGCGCCGACCCTCAGCACCATTCCCGACGCTCTGGTCGGTCGGTGCTGGCCGGCGGTCTTCGCCGCCATCGGTTCTGCGGTGACCGGTGCAGGTGTCCCCGTCGTGGAAGGCCTGCTGAGCCTGGTGCATTTGGACCATGCTGCTCACCTGGTTGCCGCACTGCCCACCGTGCCGACCGAATTGACCGTCACCGCAACGGCTTCGGTGGCCACCGATACCGAGGTCGGCAGGGTCGTTCCGATCTCGGTATTGGTCGCAGCGCCGGACCGCACGGTGCTTGCCACCCTCGAGGAGCGGTTCGCGATCCGTGGTCGCACCGGTGCCGCCGAACTGACCGACCCGGTGCGGGCCGGCGGCGCGGTCTCCGAGAACGCCACCGACACCCCGCGGCGGCGCAGGCGGGACGTCACGCTCACCGCACCCGTCGACATGCGGCCGTTCGCAATGGTGTCCGGCGATCACAACCCGATCCACACCGACCGGGCCGCCGCACTGCTGGCCGGTCTGGAATCGCCGATCGTGCATGGCATGTGGTTGTCGGCAGCGGCCCAACATGTGGTGACTGCCACCGATGGCCAGGCCCGCCCGCCGGCTCGGCTGGTCGGCTGGACGGCCCGGTTCCTGGGCATGGTGCGTCCCGGCGACGAGGTGGACTTCCGCGTCGACCGGGTCGGAATCGACCAGGGTGCAGAGGTTTTGGAGGTTGCCGCGCGCATCGGTTCGGACCTGGTGATGTCGGCGACCGCGCGGTTGGCTGCGCCGAAGACCGTGTACGCATTCCCGGGTCAGGGCATTCAGCACAAGGGCATGGGCATGGAGGTCCGGGCCCGCTCCAAGGCCGCCCGCAAGGTGTGGGACGCCGCGGACAAGTTCACCCGTGACGCGCTGGGTTTCTCGGTGCTGCACGTGGTCCGCGACAACCCGACCAGCATCATCGCCAGCGGTGTGCATTACGACCATCCCGAGGGCGTGCTGTTCCTGACGCAGTTCACCCAGGTTGCGATGGCGACGGTGGCCGCTGCGCAGGTTGCCGAGATGCGTGAGCAGGGCGCCTTCGTCGAAGGTGCTATCGCCTGCGGTCACTCAGTCGGCGAGTACACCGCGCTGGCCTGCGTGACGGGCATCTACGAGCTGGAAGGGCTGCTGGAAACGGTGTTTCACCGCGGGTCCAAGATGCACGACATCGTGCCACGCGACGAGCTGGGCCGCTCCAACTACCGGCTGGCCGCGATCCGCCCGTCGCAGATCGATCTCGACGACGCCGACATGCCTGCTTTCGTCGACGAGATCTCGCAGCGCACCGGGGAGTTCCTGCAGATCGTGAACTTCAACCTGCGCGGCTCGCAGTACGCGATCGCCGGCACGGTGCGCGGTCTGGAGGAGCTGGAGGCCGAGGTGGAGCGCCGACGTGAGCTCGCCGGCGGTCGGCGGTCGTTCATTCTGGTGCCGGGCATCGATGTGCCGTTCCACTCGGAGGTGCTGCGGGTCGGTGTGGCCGAGTTCCGCCGATCGCTGCAGCGGGTCATGCCGCGCGATAAGGATCCCGATCTGATCATCGGTCGCTACATCCCCAACCTGGTGCCGCGGCCGTTCAGCCTTGACCGTGACTTCATCCAGGAGATCCGTGACTTGGTGCCGGCCGAGCCACTCGACGAGATCCTCGCCGACTACGACACCTGGCGTACCGAACGACCACGCGAGATGGCACGCACGGTGGTCATCGAGCTACTGGCCTGGCAGTTCGCCAGCCCGGTGCGCTGGATCGAAACCCAGGACTTGCTGTTCACCGAAGAGGCCGCGGGTGGTCTGGGTGTAGAGCGGTTCGTCGAGATCGGCGTGAAGTCCGCGCCGACCGTCGCCGGATTGGCTACCAACACCCTCAAACTGGCCGAATATGCCCACAGCACAGTGGAAGTGCTCAACGCCGAGCGCGACGCCGCTGTGCTGTTCGCCACCGACACCGACCCCGAGCCCGACGACGAGTTCGAGCCCGACTCTGAGACGCCCGGTGCGCCCAGCCCCGATGTCGCACCAGCCGTCGCTCCGGCTCCCGCCGTAGCTCCGTCGGGTGCTCCCAGGCCCGACGACATTCCGTTCGACGCGGCCGACGCGACGCTGGCGCTGATCGCGCTGTCGGCGAAGATGCGTATCGACCAGATCGAAGAGCTGGACTCCATCGAGTCCATCACCGACGGCGCGTCTTCGCGGCGTAACCAACTGCTGGTCGACCTGGGTTCCGAGCTGAACCTGGGTGCCATCGACGGTGCCGCCGAGGCCGACCTGGCCGGGCTGCGGGCACAGGTTACCAAGCTTGCACGCACGTACAAGCCTTACGGGCCAGTGCTTTCCGACGCGGTCAACGACCAGTTGCGCACGGTCTTGGGCCCGTCCGGCAAGCGGCCCGCCGCCATCGCCGAGCGGGTGAAGAAGACCTGGGAGCTTGGCGACGGATGGGTTAAACACGTCACGGTCGAGGTCGCACTCGGGACCCGTGAGGGCACCAGCGTTCGCGGCGGTGCGATGGGGAGCCTGCATGAGGGCGCCCTGGCCGACGCCGCCGCCGTCGACAAAGTCATCGACGCCGCGGTCACGGCGGTGGCCGCCCGTCGCGGGATTGCGGTGGCGCTGCCGTCGACCGGTGGTGGTGGCGGTGCGACCGTCGACGCCGCGGCGCTTGGTGAGTTCACCGAGCAGATCACCGGTCGCGACGGGGTGCTCGCGTCAGCGGCCCGGCTGGTGCTGGGTCAGCTGGGGCTGGACGACGCCGTCAGCGTGCCGCCGGCCGCCAGCGACGCCGAGTTGATCGACCTGGTCGCCACCGAACTCGGCGCGGACTGGCCCCGATTGGTGGCGCCGGTGTTCGACGGCAAGAAGGCTGTCGTCTTCGACGACCGCTGGGCCAGCGCCCGCGAAGACCTGGTCAAGCTCTGGCTGATCGACGACGACGAGGCCAACGCCGACTGGGCGCGGCTGTCGGAGCGGTTCGAGGGCGCAGGCCATGTGGTGGCGACCCAGGCGACCTGGTGGCAGGGCAAGGCATTGGCGGCCGGGCGTCAGATCCACGCCTCGCTGTACGGCCGGATCGCTGCCGGCGCGGAGAACCCGGACCGCGGCCACTACGACGGCGAGGTCGCGGTGGTGACCGGTGCGTCGAAGGGCTCGATCGCCGCGTCGGTGGTCGGACGTCTGCTCGACGGCGGCGCCACCGTGATCGCGACGACCTCGAAGCTCGACGACGAGCGGCTGGCCTTCTACCGGGCGCTCTACCGCGACCACGCCCGCTTCGGTGCCGCACTATGGGTGGTGGCGGCCAACATGGCGTCCTACTCCGACATCGACGCACTCGTCGAATGGGTCGGCCATGAGCAGACC
>DASQRI010000191.1:0-15974 GCA_035642975.1 Mycobacterium sp. | reverse complement strand
GGTGTGCACCCCGGTGTCGGTGGTGACCGCGTTCGACCATGCCCGCCCCCACGGCACCACCGTCAGCGCATTCTGCTCGCTGTCGCTGACCCCGCCGATGGTGCTGATCGCGCTGGACCAGGGGTCGGCGCTGCTGCAGGTGCTAGGTAGCACCTCCCGCTTCGGCCTGAACGTGCTCAGTCACAGCCAGGACGCCATCGCCAGCAAGTTCGCCACGAAGGGCGACGACAAGTTCGACGCGGTGGTGTGGGAGTCGCGCTCGGGCGTTCCGCACATCACCGGCTCGGCCTGCTGGTTCGCCTGCGACGTCGAACAATTCGTGGCGGGCGGCGACCATACCGTCATCATGGGCCGGGTCATCGAGACCGATCACGCCGATCTGCCGCCGCTGACCTACCATCGCCGCGGTTTCGGCACGCACGCAGCGCTGGCGGAGCTGAGCACACGACCGCAAGAATCCACCCGGGTCCCACGCGATCTGGTTTCCTGATCTGATGGCGCTCGCCCAACGACAGGTCACTCGGGAACTGGCCGCCTTCGTCCACGACGCACCCGCCGGAGGCGTCTCGGCGCGCGGGCTCGAGGTCGTCCGGCAGGCCGTCCTGGACCTGTGCGGGGTCACCATCGCCGCCGGCCACGAGCCAGCCAGCCGGATCGCCATGGACTACGCACGCTCGCAGGCGACTGATGGACCCGCTGCCCTCCTGGGAGGTGGTGTCCGGCTGGCCCCAACACTGGCGGCGCTGGTGAACGGCACCGCGGGCCACGCATTGGATTTCGATGACATCGGCCTTGGCGCAGGCCATGTGAGTGTGGCCATCGTGCCTGCCGTGCTCGCCGTCGCGGAGCTCACCGGTGCCGACGGCGCGGCCTTCGTCGACGCCCTCGTGGTCGGCTACGAGGTGGCCCACCGACTCACCACGATGTACCCCGACACGCGGCTGGGCCCGTACGCCGCCGGCTACCACAAACCATCGGTGTACTCGGTATTCGGCGCCGCCGCTGGAGCGGCCCGACTGCTGGAGCTAACCGCCACCGAGACCGCACACGCATTGGGCATCGCCGCGTCGCAATCAGGCGGTCTGCGCGCCAATTTCGGCACCATGACCAAACCGCTGCACGCGGGACTGGCCAACCGCACCGGCGTCGAAGCGGCGCTGCTGGCCCGCTCTGGCTTCACCGCCAGCACCGAGGCGCTCGAGCAGCGGTTCGGCTGGCACGACGTGATCTGTGCAGGCGCGGGCGACCTAGACGTCATCCTCGACGGGCTCGGCGACGGCTATGCCATCGACGAGGGGCTCGTATTCAAGTTATATCCATGTTGCGGCGCAAACCATTACGCGATTGACGGCACCATCGCACTGACCCGCGACGAGGGCCTACGCGAGGTCGACGTCGATCGCGTGGAGGTATGGATCGAACACCGCAACCTCAACGAGGTGCTGGTCTACCCGTGGCCGCGCACCCCGCTGGAAGGCAAGTTCTCGCTGGCCTACAACGTCGCGGCGGCATTAGCGGACGGCGAAGTCACCGTCGACACCTTCACCGCACCCGCGCTGGCGCGGCTGGAGGGGGTTCGCGACAAGGTCCGGGTGCACGCCACCACCGAGCTGCCCCAGAACGGGGCGCGGATCGCAATCACCACCGCCGACGGTCGTACGTTCGAGCGCGAGCAGCTGGTGCTGCGCGGCAGCTTGGCCGATCCGATGTCGTTCGACGAGCTGGAGGGCAAGTTCCGAGCGAACGTAGCCGGCCGCATCCGCCCGGAAGCGATCGACGAAGTGGTGGCGGCGATCGGATGTCTGGAGAAGCAGCGCGGACTTGCCGCGGTCACCGAGGCGCTGCTGGGCTGAGTGCCGCGGCCGCGGCACTTCGTCATCACTCACTCGGCCTTTTCGTCGGTACACCGGTCAGTGGATACCGGTCGCCGAACCGCCGAGCGCCACATCCATAACCTGTCCAGAGATGACGCCGTCGTCGTCGGTCACCAGATACATCAACGCGCGACTGACGTGCTCGGCGTCGATGTACGGCCGACCGTTGAGTCCGTAGTTGAGCACTTTCAAGCGGTTCTCGAAATCCTGCTTCGTGGGGCGCTCGATGTCGGGGCAAAACAGGTCGTACATCGCCTGATTAAAGAAGAGGTCGGTGCCGACCGCTGCCGGGCAGATCGCGTTGACGGTGATCCCATCGTTAGCCACTTCGAGCGAACATGCCTTCACGAGGCCGATGACGCCCCATTTCGACGCGATGTAATGAGCCATATTCTGATGCGCCTTGCGGGCACCCATCGACGAGGTTGCAACGATCCGTCCGTACCCGGCCCTTTTCATATGCGGCAAAACGGCGCGGATGACTTTGAAGATCCCACCGAGGTTGGTGTCAAGCACCGTTTCCCACTCGACGTCCGTCATTTTCTCGATCGTCGTCACGTTCACAATGCCCTGGTTCGCGACAAGAATGTCCAGACGACCGAATTCAGAGATCACCCGCTCGACGACGCCCTGCACCTGGTCGGTATCGCGCATGTCCGCCACCAAGCCCAACGCGCGCTGCGCCTGAGCCTCGATAAGGCGAACGGTCTCCTCCAGATCGGATCGCGACGCCAGCGGGTACGGTACGACGTCGAGGTCTGCGGCTAAGTCGCACACCACGACCGCCGCACCCTCCGCCGCCATCGCCAGGGCATGCGAGCGGCCCTGCCCCCGAGCGCCACCGGTAACCAGCGCAACCCGCTCATCCAACTTACCCACCACTTACTCCTCTCGACAGAAGGAACGCCGTGCCCGGACGGTGAACGGCGGCCATGTTGAGCCGCTGCCACGATTTCTCCCGCGTGACCGCTGCAAACGCACGAGCAGTCCCCGCGCGGCCTCGGTTAGGACCACACAGGGGCGTCAGCGGACCCGCTCGACTCGCCGAATGCCGGCTTGGCCGACAGCCACGGAAAACCCGATACAGCCGAGGCTCCGCCATCGACCGGCACAACAACTCCGGTTACGAACTCTGCCTCGGCCGATGCCAGGAAGACGACTGCGTTGGCGACGTCATCGGGCCGACCCGGCCGTGTCAGGAGCAGGCGGTTGAGTCTGTCGTCCTTTTTCGCGTCGATACCAGCCCGGCCTTCACGCTCGTCCACGACCTGCACGAAAGCGACCTGTACCGCGTTGCACCGGACACCGTATTCGGCGTACTCGACGGCGATCGACCGCGTCAGCGACTCCAGCGCCCCCTTCACCGCGGTGTACCCGTCGATTCCCGGGACGCCGGAGACGGCCGCGCGCGAGGAAACGTTGATGATGGCGCCGTGCCCTGCTGCGGCCATCCGGCGCAAAACCGCACGCGTGATCCGAACGGTCCCGGTCAGATTGACGTTGAGAATGCATTCCCAGTTCTCGTCTTCCATCTCACTTAGTGCGCGGTCGACGCCGTTGCGGACGAGGTCGCTGCTCGCAGCATTGTTCACCAGGATCGTCGGGACGCCGAGACTTTCCGCAGCCTCCAACACGCGCTCCCCGACGGACGGATCAGTGAGATCAGCAGCGACAAACGTTCCCTTGCCGCCAACTTCGTCCAAGCGCTGCAGGACTTCCGCGCCGGCGCGCGCATCACGCCCGGTGACGACGACCGACGCGCCCTCACTGGCGAACCGCAGCGCGGTGGCCCGCCCGATTCCATGGGTGGAGCCGGTGATGATCGCGACCTCACCCGCAAGCCGATCACTCACCGGTAGCTCCTTCGGCTCCGACGAGTTGGTCGTAGGTGTAGCCGCGGGGAAGCACGACGGACTTGATCTCCAGGAACTGCTCGTTGCCCTCACGGCTGCGTTCGGCGCCGAGACCGGACTTCTTGCGGCCGCCGAACGGGCCGCCACCACCGGCTCCGGGCGCATCGTTGATCTGGCATGTTCCCGTATCTATCTGCAGGGCGACGGCGACAGCATGGGCGGGGTCCGCCGCGAACACCGTTCCACCGAGGCCGTACGCAGAGTCGTTGGCGATCGCGATGGCGTCGGCCTCGTCACGGTAGCGAATCACCGAGATGACCGGCCCGAAGATCTCTTCCTGCGCCGCCTCCATCGAGTTGTCGACATCGACGAGGACGGTGGGCTCGAGATACCAACCGTGATCGAACCCGGCCGGACGACCGCCGCCGAACGCGACATGAGCACCTGCGGCCCTGGCTCGATCGATGAACCCTTCCACCTTCTCGCGCTGCCGCTGCGACACGACCGGTCCGAAATCGGTCTCCGGCTCGTGCGGGTCACCGACCTTGAGTGAACCAAGGTGCTCGACCAACGCCACGACGAAGGCGTCGTGCTGTCCATCAGCGACGAGGACGCGGTTCGGCGAGATGCACACCTGTCCGGAATTCCGCAACGCGTTTTGCACGATCGTGGGCACGTAGCTGTGGAAATCGTCATCCAGGATCACGGCGGCCGACTTGCCGCCGAGCTCGAGGGTCACCGACTTGAGCTGCTGGCCACACACCGCGGCGATGGCCGCGCCGGCCACCGAGCTACCGGTGAAGGTCACCTTCTGGACTCCGGGATGGGCCACCAGGTACTCACCGATGTCCACTCCGCCCGGCAGGACCGAGACAGTGCCATCGGGCAGGCCGGCCGCGTCGATCGCGTCAGCGAGCGCATAAATGCTCAGCGGCGACTCGGGCGCCGGCTTGAGCACCGTCGGGCACCCCATCAGCAGCGCGGGGAAGAGCTTCTCGACCGCCATCATGACGGGAGCGTTCCAGGGCAAAATGCCCGCGGCAACGCCGATCGGGTCACGCAGCACCAGAACGTCACTGACCGATCCGGCCCGGACTTCGCGGAAGGGGACCATGGCGGCGTCGTCGATCATCCGCTCGATGACCGCGGGAACCGACAATGTCACAGTCTCCACGTACCGACGGGTACCGCCCATTTCGTCGATCTGCTGTTCGACCGCCACAGGCGCACGTGCCGCGAACTCCTTGCCGACGCGGCGCAGCACCTCTGCGCGCTCGTCCAAGCTCATCCGGGGCCATGGGCCGTGCTGGAATGCCTGCTGCGCCGCTTCCACCGCGCGGTCGACGTCGGCGAACTCAGCGTGCGGCGTGCGGCCAATTACTTTTTCGGTCACCGGCGAGATGACATCCAGCTTGCGCGTCCCCTTCGGTTCAACCCATCGGTTGCCGATGAACAACTTGTCTCGAATCCACACAACAAGGCCTCCGTTCCGAATTATGCGTCCGCCGTTGTGCTCTCAATTCACGTAGAGGGCCCGCTGAGCGGAATGACGCTATGCCTAAACAGCTGACCCGCGAACTGTCAACACCAGAGTTTACTATCCCGCCTGTCGGCTGCCTACGTCCGGCCGCGAGCGACTGGCACGGGTCCGGTCCTACCGTGCACGTCGACAATGGCACGTCCCGTGCGAGAGCTCTAGGGGCGACACGACACCGTCTACCGCGCCACCACCGGCACGCCCTACCAAGGTGTCGCCGGTCATGCCGAGCATGAATCCCGTCCCAAAAACCTTGGCGCAGGCCCGGATCGCCGCTTGCGTGTGACGGCGGCCCGCACGACATCGTGCGCGGATCGCGAAAGTTGTCAGCGCACTCACGTTACGGCGTTAGCTTCCAGACCGGGTCGAGCGCACTGCTCGCTGGCGAGGGACTGGCGCCTGCGCGCAAGTTCCCATGGTCACGCCGAGCGCGGCAGGACGATCTCAGCGATGTCGGAGACGACGTGATTCTCGAGGTTCATGACGACGTCTACGAGGCGGTCGGACTCGTCGCCGGGAAGCGACTCGGCAGTCCGCTGGAAGGCCGCGATCCGGTCTTCGACACTGAGGGGCTTACCGCTGCGTCCCGGCACGTCGAGCTTGTCGACGAGCGTGGTGTGCGACTGTCCGTTCTTGAGAAACACCGTTACCTGCTGAGCGGCGAAGCCGCGCTCGTTCGGAAGTGTGTCGTTGATGGTGACCTCGACCTGTCGTCGGGCCGCCACGTACCTCGTGTCCCGACTGCCTTCGTCGGTGAAGGGCGCGATGTAGGGAACGGACGGGATGCCGTCGACCAAGATGCCGGCGACCGCGTGCTCCAGGCTGAACTTCGCCTGTTCGCCGGTGACCGGCTCGTGGAACGATGCGATTCGCTCGGCGAACGGCGGCACTAACAGCCTGACCGAGCCGACGTCCTCGGGTTGCAGCTGCTGCTCGGCCATGATCCGGATGACGCCTGCCATGGCCTGATGGACGACACCGCTAGCTCCGTACATTTTTGCTGAGACGTCTGAGGCCTCCAGGAAACAGTTCTGACCGAGCCCGTCGAGGATCGCATCGGGGTTGTAGGGACGATTGGCGGTCGGGCCAACATATTGCTCGCCCCACGAGTACGGCCCGTCGAGGTAAGCCGGATTGGCGGTGAAACCACGGTCGGCCAGCAGTGCCGCCCAGACGCCCGTGCGGGCGGGAACGCCCGCTTCGTGAACGTGACTCATGTAACCGTCCCCGCGCAGGCTGCCACCGGCCAGCGGCAACGCCGTGCCGAGGCAGGTACGCATTCCGTCGGAGTCGAGGCCAAGCAGCTTGCCTGCGGTGATTCCGGCACCGGCGGGTCCGACGAGCGCGAAGCCCATGAAACCTCGGTCGCACGCACCGATGACAGCGGTGCCTAATCGCCCCTGCACCTCGACACCGGCGATCAGCGCGGCGAGGTATTCGGTTCCGGACGAGCGGCGCGCCTCGCCGACGGCGAGGCCGGCAGTGATTGGCGGGATGAGCCCTGTACCGGGCAGCGAGCCGCACGCTTCCAGCTCATCCGCGTGCGCGAGGGCCCCGTTAACGTAAGCGGCCTCGGAGATCGACGTGCGAAACGCGCCGCCGAACACGCAGGCCTGTTCGGTCGCGCCCAGTTCTCGGATCATCTCCATAACGAGACCTCCGACAGGCTGGCGCGCACCAGACAACATGTGCCCGACGCATTCGAGTGTGAACAACTTCGCTGACGTGATCGCTGACTCGGACGCGTCGGCGTAAGAGAAGCCGACGGCATAGTCGCTGATCTTCTCGGTGATGTCAGTCTGCTCGATTCCAAGCATTGCAGTCATAAGTTCCTATCTCCCGGAGATCGTTAACCGCCTTCTTCGGCGACCACAGAAGGTGACCGAGCGACGGTAGTACTGGCGGGTCCAGGGCAGCGTTCGCTACAGCGTTACAGCCCTCCGGCCAGCTTCACAGAGCAGATCAGGGTTGTCAACTCTAGCGTTGACGTCATAGCACGCCGGGCCTACTGCGGATCGACGCATTGCACCTACGCAAGTCAACGTCGATGTAGAACTATGTTGTGCACTACCCCTTGGCGCCGCCGCCAACGCTAGTCAACGCGAGTGTTGGGCAAGTTGGGCAGCCCCGTAGACCAGCGCGTCGGCAGCCGAAGCCAGGTGTCGCGGGCGACGGTGCGGTCGAACGGGACAACGCGCACGTAGTCGACGCCGAGCGCGGCGTCCAGCTCTGCCCGGCGCCCGATCGTGGTCAGCCCCGCGGGATGCGACCCCCGGCCGGATCCGCTCGGCGGGATGCCGATCGAATGTCATTAGCACACTGGGCAATCCAAGACTGTGTGCCTTGGCGACGGCCCGGCGAATGAGCTCGGCGTGGCCACGGTGCATGCCGTCGAACGTGCCCAGCGTCGCAACGCAGCGGCCCAGCTGCGGGAGGTCCCCGCGCAGTTCGGGGCGAACCTCGCAGGCGGGCAGTGCGCGGCGCGGCCTGGCCGGGCACGTCACGTCAGTCGACGTCGCGCGCCTCCGCTCGCCAAGCCTCGCCTGCTCTAGTTCGAGTGTGCGTCGAGGACCGCCTCGCCGGCATCACGAGCGGCGCGCACCCGTTCAGCCAGGCCGGTGCCCGACAGCCGCCGGATCATTCGGCGGGTGGCGGTGACCGCGTCCGGGTCGCCGAGCAGCAACTCCGCGATGCAGTGCTCGACCGCAGCGTCGAGCTCGTCGCGGCCGACGACCTTGGCAAGCAGGTGCATCTGCTTGGCCTCGGCGGCCCCGAACCTGCGCCCGGTCAGCAGGACGTCGAGCGCTGCCGTTTGACCGATGCGCCCAATGCACGCCGCGGCAGCGGGGCCGGCGACCAGACCGAAATGCACCTCGGGCAGGCCGAAAATGGCGTCGTCGCAGGCGATGCTGATGTCGGCGGCGGCCATGATCGCCAGTCCGGCGCCGAACGCGGCGCCGTTGACCCGGCACACCACGGGCACCGGCGACTCGTCGATCCTGGTCAGGATCGACGACAGTAGATCGGTTGTCCGGCCGATAATCGCCGGGTCGGCGAGCTCAGCGCGGTCCGCGCCGGACGAGAATGTCGTGGCGGCGCCGGTCACGACGATCACTCGTACCGACGCGTCGCCAGCCAGCGTGCGCAGGGTGTCGTCGATGTCCTGCAGCACCCGGGTGCTCAGGGCGTTGCGAGTGGCCGGCTCGTTCACCGTGTAGGTGACGACACCGCGTTCGTCGCGTGTGGCACCAGAACTCTCGGTCATCGCAGGCCGTCCCGCTCAGACCCAGGTGCCGTCCTCGTCCTTCTGGGAGAAGCGCGGGAAGATCTTCTCCGCGAACGTGTGCAGCATCTCCTCGTTTTCCTCGGGACCCAGGTGGCCCTGGCCGAACTGCAGCCACATCTCGGCGAAGCCGAGCCGCTTCTGGGCGTCCTCGATCTGGCGGGACACCTCGTCCACGTCGCCGATGAGGCAGTTGGCGTAGCCCTGGCCGAAAGGCAGGAAGAAGGTGTGCCAGTACCAGTCATGGTCGGCCTTGATCGCCTGCAGCCGGTCGGGATCGTTGCCGAGCATCAGCACGCCGCCCCAGGCGGCCGCGTCGCCGGGCTTCACGTCGCGGCCCGCCTCACCGGCGGTCGTAATGTAGCGATTCCACAGCGCCTCGCAGAACTCCATCTGGTTGGCCATCACGATGGGCTTGCCGCCCTCGCGGGCCCACATGTCGATGGTGCGCATGCTGTGCGCGAAGGCACCGTATAGCGGCGGGTGGGGGTCCTGGTAGCACCGCGGCGCGATGCCGATCTCGTGGACCATGCCGTCCTCGCCCATGCCCGAGCCGTACTGCTCGTAGGCGGGGTGGCCGGTCAGCCCGGACTTCGGCGGGAACTGCCAATACTTGCCCTCGTAGCTGAAAGTCGAATTGAGCCAAGCGGTTTTGACGATCTTTAGGGACTCCTCGAAGATCTCGCGGTTCATGGTGTCGGTTTCGTCGCGGCTCTTGGCCAGGTCGGGTGTCGTTGCGTTGACGCCGGGAACCGCAGCGTAGGAGCCTACCCAGCGGCTCTGGTAGCCGCGGGTGAAGCCAACATTCAGCCTGCCCTTGAGCATGTGGTCCAGGGTGGCGATCTCCTCGGCGGCCCGCACCGGGTTGTGTGTCGGCAGCACGTAGCCCAGGGTAGAGACCCTCATCCGCTTTGAGTGCAGCCCGACGAACAGGCTGAACATCCCGGGATGGTTGGTGATCTCGAAACCCTCGATCTGCAAATGGTGTTCGTTGTGCCCGTAGCTGGCGTAGCCGAGCTCGTCGGCCAGCGCGATGTAGCCGCGGATCTCTTCGAGATAGCGCTGGTAGAGCTCTTTGTTCTGACCCGCCATCCCCTTCTCGATCTCGGTCTTGCGGCCGATCATGCCGGGCTGAATCAAGTGGAACTTCATTGTCAACCTCCATCAAGCGGCGGTAGCCATGCCCTTTAACGGCAGCATGCCGCAGCGGTTCGGCCTTGTCAACTCTGATGTTGATGAATTCAACTTTAGTGTTGACGACCTCCCGAACGATAGTTAACGCTAATGTTGACAGACTCCCGGAGCGGCCGTACGCTCATCGCGTGTTCGACCTGCCCGCCTGCGTCGTCGACGCCTGGATCAATCCCAATCTCGGCCCACTGTCGGACAGCAACGACGTCTCGTACCTGTTCCCTGGACTGCGCGAGCGCATCGAACGCGGCACCTCGTTGGAAAAGCTCGTCGATGAGATGGACGGGGCCGGTGTCCAGAAAGGGTTGCTGTGCTCCGGTTACTCCGGCGCCGGTGACCACGACTGGGTCATCGCCGCGCGCGATAAGTTCCCGCAGCGCTTCAGGCTCTCCCACGTCGTCGACCCCCGTGATGGGATGGCGGCCGTCCGCCTCGTCGAGCGCCTGGTGACCTCCGAGGGCTACACGCTGATCCGGATGCTCGGCCTGCAGACCCGGCTTTACTACAACGACCCCGCGTACTACCCGGTGTACGCCAAATGCGTGGAACTCGGTGTCCCGGTGGGCCTCAACGTCGGCTTCCCCGGCCCGCAGGTGCCGAGCAAGTACCAGGATCCGATGCCCATCGACGACGTGGCCGCGTTTTTTCCCGAGCTGACGATCGTGCTTCAGCACGGCGGCGAGCCCTGGGTCGACACCTGCGTGAAGCTGATGGTCAAGTGGCCTCGGATCCACTACATGACCTCGGCAATCGCGCCCAAGCACATCCCGCCCGCGATCATCGCGTATGCCAACACCCGCGGCGTCGATCGGGTGATGTTCGCCAGCGACTACCCGCTGCTGACCCATCAACGCTGCATGGACGAGGTGCGCGCGTTGCCGCTGCGCGATAACGACCGGTTCACCAAGTTCGTGGCGGGCAACGCACAGCGGCTGTTCTTTGCCAGCTGAGCCACCGACGCAGGTCGCATGAGCAGTCCACCACCTTGCGCCGGTGGTACCGTGAGCGAGCGTCAACTCCCGTGTGGACTGGCGCGCACTGCATCGAACCCGGCGTTTGGTTCACCCCCGAGGAGGTAGGCAGCCATGGCCAAGAGCGGTATCGACGCGCGCCGGCGAGCGGCTCTCGACGACGGCAAGGCCGGTTACCTCGCGCGCCGCCAGGAGATCGTCACGGTCGGCGCCCACGTGTTCAGAGACCACGGATTCGAGGCGGCCACGCTGCGAGACGTCGCCACGGCCATGGGCACCGACCGGGCCTCGCTGTACTACTACTTCGGGAGCAAAGAAGAACTGCTCCAGGAGATCGTGCGCGAGGCACTCGGTCGCGACATCGAAATCGCCGAGGCCGTCAAGCGCAGCAAGGCCTCGACGAAGGATAAGATCGCCGCGCTGATCGAAGCGATGGTCAATTCCTATGCCGCGAACTATCCCCACATGAGCGTCTACATCGAGGACCTGGGCCGGATCGCCCGCCAAGACAGCGAATGGTCGACCGACGTCATCGCGCGCACCCGGGCCTACGAGTCCCTGGTGAACTCGATACTGGCCAAGGGCCAGCGCGATGGCACCCTTCGCAAGGATCTGCCGGTCGGGCTCTGCGCGCTCGCCCTCTTCGGCATGATCAACTGGATGCACCGGTGGTATCGCCCGAACATCAAGTGGAGCCCCGAGGAAGTGGCCAAGACGTTCACCGCCATCTTCCTGGAAGGCTTCGAGAACAAATAACGCATCCCGCGCCGGTCCCCCGAGGGTTGTCAACGCCGATGTTGAGCGCTACCGTCGTGCCACAACCCGTACGGAGGTAGTCAGTGTTCAGGTTCGACGCCCGAGGCGCCAGAACGACGCCCGCGGTGCTGGCCGAAGTGGCCCACTCGCATCCAGACAACGTCTTCGTGACCGCCGACGACGGCGGGCTCACCTATTGGGCCGCCGCAGCGACCTGCGCGCGGCTGAGCGCGGGCCTCGTGGCCCTCGGGCTAGCTCCCGGTGAACGCGTCGGCGTCCTGCTGCCCAACGGGATCCGCTGGGTAGCGGCCATGCTCGGGGCCCATGCCGCCGGGCTGTGCGTGATACCACTGAATACCTGGTATCGCCGCGACGAGCTCACCGCCGTCGCGCGGCGCGCCGGACTGCGCGCCATCATCACCCAGTCGGAGATCTTCGGGTTCGACACCGCGACAGCGGTATCCCAACTCGACGAGCCCGGATATCTCGGCGCGCTGCTGTGGCCGGCGGCCGAACCGATACCCCCGCTGCTGACGCAGCTCCCCGCACCGGCCGACCCCATTGCGGCCCTACGTGATTCACCCGTCTCAGCGGCAAGTGACGCCCTGCTGCTCTTTACCAGCGGTAGTTCGGCGGCCCCAAAGGGCGTGCGGCTCGCCCACGGCGGGCTGGTGCGCAACGCCCACGCGATCGGTGAACGCCAGGGCGTCTTGGCCACGGACCGGTTCTGGTTCGCGTCCCCGATGTTCTTCGTCTTCGGCTGCGCCAACGCGCTGCCCAACGTACTCACCCACGCGGCGACCCTGTGTGTGCAGGAGCGCTTCGAGCCGGCCTCGGCGCTGGAATTCATTGAGCGGCAATGCTGTACGGTGTACTACGGTGTCGCGCCAGTGACCCGGGCGCTGGCGGCCTGCCCCGATCTGGCCCACCGCAACATCTCGTCGCTGCGAACCGGCACCGCGAACGCGAGTGCCGAGGATTTACGCATCGCCATCGAGGTCCTAGGAGTCGAGCGGGTCTGCAACGCGTACGGCATGACCGAGGGTTACGGTCACACCGCGATGACCGACCACACCGACCCGGCCGACGTGCGCATCAACTCGCAGGGCACCGTGCTGCCCACCCAGCAGCTGCGCATCGTGTCCGGCGATGCCGCCGGCGTGATCGACACGCCCGGTGACATTCAGATCCGCGGCACCGTCACGCCGGGCTACCTCGACACCACGTCCGACGCGTTCACCGCTGACGGCTGGTTCACCACCGGAGACGTCGGCATCATCGACGCCGACGGACGGCTGCATTACGTCGGGCGTCGCGACGAGATGATGAAAGTTAAGGGTGTCAACATCTCGCCGATGGAAGTCGAAGCCCTGCTGGTGCAACATGACTCGGTCGACGAGGCGTTCGTGTTCGGGCTGCCGACCGGCGACGGGGATCAGCGCGTGGGCTGCGTGCTCGTATCGTCGGTCGCCGAGGCGGGCCGCGACCAGTTGGCAGCCGACGTCCGGAGTTGGGTGCGCGAGCGCGCGGCTGCCTACAAGGTCCCGACCGCCCTGCGAGTCGTCACCGCGGCCGAGTTGCCCCTGACGCCGACGGGCAAGGTAAGCAAGCGACTGCTCAAGGACCAGATTGCCGCGATCCTCGAACTTCCCGTCGACGCGACTAGCTGAACGCGGGTAGCACCTCGGTGCCGAACAGCCGCAACGAATCCATCGTGTGCTCGTGCGGCATGTCCTTGTACTGCACGAAGAGCAGCAGCCTGTCGACGCCGATGGCCTCGTACTGCTTGGCCAGCTGGATGCAGCGCTCCGGGTCGCCGACCAGGACCATGTTCCTCGAGTCGAGGTAGTCGTAGGTGAACTTGTCGTAGTCGACTCCGACGAATCGGTTGTAGTAGTCGTACGAGCTGTTCTCCTTGAGATCGGGAAGCAGCGAGGTCAGCAAGTCGATCTGATCGTGTTGGTAACGCATGACTCCGACCTCCGCCCGTTCGCGCGCCAATGCCGGTGTCGCGGCGCAGTGCGCCATGGTGAAAACGGCCGTCTGGTTGTTCACGAACTGGCCAATGGGCGTCGCCGTCTTGATCCGCTCGCGGTATTTTGCGATGCGTGAAGCTACCTCGTCGAACGCCAACGCCAGCGTGAACGAGAGCAACCCGAGCCCGAGCTCGCCTGCCACTTCGTGTGATTCGGGACTCGTGCACGACATCCACAGCGGCGGATGCGGCGACTGCAGCGGTTTGGGCACCATCGGGCGGGCAACCTGGCTGAAGTACTTGCCATGGTGTTCAACGAGCGGATCCTGCCACGCCTTGAGGATCAGTTCCAGCGACTCACGCCACATATCCCTGGTCTCGGCGGGATCGATGCCGAAACCCCCGAGTTCGGCGGCGGTCGCCGACCGGCCGGTGCCGAATTCCAGCCGACCCCGAGACAGCAGATCCAAGGTCGCCGCTTGCTCTGCAGCGCGGATCGGATGGTTGTACGGGTATGGCAGTAGGCGAACTCCGTGGCCCACCCGAATCGTCGAGGTATGTGCCGCGATCCATGACAGCAACACCTCGGGCGCCGACGCGTGCGAGAACGATTCGAGGAAGTGGTGTTCCACCGACCAGACCGAGGTGAAACCCAGTTCCTCGGCCAGCTTGACCTGCTCGATCATCTGCAGGAACCGACGGCTCTCTTCGTCCCGAGAGATACCGACCGGCATTTGCCATTCGTAAAGCAGTCCGAATTCCACTTGGTTCTCCATGTGTCGATCGCGGGAAGACAACGGGTGCGTGCCGCCCTGGCACCCTAAGACTGCCTCGCTCAAGGGCCTCTGTCAACTTGCACGTTGATTTCATCATCTCCCGCGTTGACCAAATAACGTAACTGTTTACGCGATTGTTGACGCCCCCCGGTTCGGTGTCGATCATGGCCGCGGCCACGACGTCGTCGCCGAACACCTAGGTTTTCGGTAACGCAATCAATCCCGCTATACCAATCCGGTGGTGCGGAAACAGGATTCTCGTAGGACGTTCCCTTGCACGACAAGTGGATTGGCATAGATATCGGGAAATTTTGGCTGGCGCGCGACTAAGCCCGCGGGTCGCGGAGGGTGAGCCGCGGCGAAGAAGCCACCGGCCGGCGCCGACGATCGCGACATGGTAGGGGCGAATCCGCAGTCACCTCATCCACGGGAAATGGTTTGGCGGAGACGGGTGCTGTGCGGGCAGCTGAGCCAGTCGCTCGATGAGCGGGAAGGCAACCCGCATCGCCGAGCTCAGCGTCACCTGATCCTCGAGCGGCAGCGCGTCAAGCAGTTCAATCACGCGGTCGCGTACGACACGCTCCGCCTGGGCGCGACGTTCGCGACCGCTGACAGTGATATCGACCAGCGTTGCACGGCGATCGCATGGGTCACTCAACCGCATGACTAGACCTACTTGATGCAATCGACCCACCAGCCCGGTCATCGCCGGCTGACTGAGGCCCGCTGCTACGGCCAGCGCCGAGATCCGTGTGGGACCCTCCCGCTCTAGCAGCGCCAACACCGAGAACGAAGTACTGGATTGGCGCGCACCATGACCGAGCTGCCGTAACACGAGCATGGCAGCCGAGTGCACCGCCGCTGCAATCAGCTCTCTACCCGTTGTGTCCATCGGTTCGCTATGCCAGGGCTACCGGGTGCCCGCGCGAAGCGCAAAAGAGGCGCGGGTGATCAGCTCATGCACTTTCACCCGCCCCACTTCCTTACCGTCGATTGCCTACGCAACCATGGGGCCGGACAGTCGATTTCGTCACCCGGCCACGCAGCGCAGTGACCGCTTGCGCGGGCCGCTGCAACCAATACGCGTAGTGCCCGCCAGAAGTAGGTGGCAGGCGCGCGGCGCCCCGATCAAACCACAGAACATCGGCATCCGGCGGCGCCTCCGCGTTGTCACATGGACCTCTGCATTCTGACGTATGACGAAGAATGTCACTAGTCAGCATATGATTCTGCATCACCACATGTCAAGCAAGAGTTGATCCCATCTCAGAGTTTGGGTTGTATGTCTGTCACGTGATACTTGATGTATCCCGTTGCGGTCGCGGATCGGCCTCACGCTGACGATCCCGCACTCAAGGCACGAGTTGGCAACACCCGGAGTCCTCAAGCGCCCGCCCCGGCCAACTTCATTTCAAATTTCAATTAAACGCCGTTCGACGCGTGGACGTCGCACGCGGATGTCATTGCAGGCGGCCCATCGATTGCCGGCCGCGGTGGCGTCGGTCACCGTTGCGGTCCCAGCCGAGAAGGTCATCTAGTCGAGCAGCTTGGCGATTGCCTTCCGCGGACGCTGGCGAAGCCACGCCATCTGCTAGATGAAAGATCCTGTCCCACTGTCGAAGTCACGGCCGTCAAGTTTGCACGGCTGTGGCCGAGTCTGCCGGGTGGGCTCCATGCAGCGGATCGCCCAATCATGTTGTACAGTTGCCACCGTCCTTAACGGAACTCGAGTTCCGTCTTCGATCGGGGGATGCGGAT
>DASQRI010000190.1:0-3390 GCA_035642975.1 Mycobacterium sp. | reverse complement strand
GAGCCCGACGAGCCCGACGAGCCCGACGAGCCCGACGAGTCCGAGGGCCGGGCAGTAGACTGTGCCGGCTGCTTTACAGATGATCGACTTTTTGTAACGATGCATCGGTAGGGTGAAATCAGCTCCTCTGGTTCCGCAGGTAGAGCCGTTTCCGTCCCCGTGACCAGGTAGCTGAAGGGGGTTCGAGTCCCTCCGCCTGCACAAACGGACGCCGAGAAGGGCATTGAAGCGATCAAGACGCGCGGACTAGCGCGGTCAGCCTCCGTTACCCGCGCGGAGATGGGGATGGCGGCGGCCTCAGATTGACCGGCGCTCCTGGTGAGGTTACCGACCCGTGCAGCACGATCTGGGTCGGTCGCAGATCGCGCATCACGTCGAATGCCAGCTTGACGCTCACCTGAAGGCTTGGATCGATGTTATTGCCTGCTTTGCCCAAGAACCGCGGGTCCATGAGGCTTGCCGAATACACACGCCCAGCGCTGTCCTTCAGCTTCTGAGCGGCCATCTCGAAAACCTGCGCCTGTGTGCCGACATTCCTGACTGCCATCGACACGATCAAATACACACCTTGGGCACGTGTGCCGCCGAACGTGGTTGAGGTGTCGACGTGGGTGACGACGAACGCGAACTTTCCGTCAACGACTTCTCGCCCTATCCCAGCCGGTGCGGAGGTGGTGTGAAAAAAGCCGCATGATACGAGGAAAACTGCGACTGGCAGCATGAGCAATGCGACGAGCTTTGACTTCCAACCCAAGAACATGCGGCCAACAGTATTTAGGTGCTGCTACTGCAGTGTCGGCTTCCGGTTCAGTTCGTTTCGTTTTACCTCGGTGGACACGTTTTGGACACACTTTCCCGGCTGGCAGCATCACACTCCGGTTTTTGTGAGGCCAGTGATGCACCGGTGTGCCGCAGATCGTGCGGAGTGATCTTTTGCATGCCAGCCGCTTGGACTGCACGGCGCTGCCCGACTTGCGCGGCAGATTGTCCAGACCCTTGACCGGATTAGCTGCCAGCCGTTTGCCTTTCACTGCGTCCGCCAGGATGCCCGACAAAACTCCTTGCGCCCGAATGACTGTCGCGGCGCCAGAGTCGTCGACATCGGTGCCCACTGCTACCGAATCTCATCTGGCTTCAAGCGATTCGCTTGCCCGTGCCGCCGCGAGCGACCGGCCAAGTGAAATGGGTCACCATCGCCGCGGATCGGGCAGCATTCCTATCGCTCGGGGGTTGGTAGACGGTAACGGCCACTAAATCGGACGGTGACCCCGACGCCTAGCGAGGCGGACATGTCGCAGACCATGAGCGGACACCACCAAGACCGCCGCCGAATCGCGCAGACGTTCGGGATGTTCGCGGGCGCCGTGGCCGCGCTCGGCGCGACGTTCGCATTGGCCGCGCCGGCGCAGGCTGGGACCATCGACAACCGTTTCGACATCTGCGCGGCATTGCGCAGCGGCACCAGCCTCGCCAGCATCGAAACCAGCCTGGAGGCCCGCGGCTACAGCGCGACGAACGCCGGTGCAATGACCGGCATCACCATTCGCCAGCACTGCCCGGACCAGGCCGCCGGCGTGATGGCGCAGATTTCATAAAAGCGCAGCAGCCGATCTTCCACCTGTCACGATTGTGGGTGTGAGCGCCGCGATTGTGGTGGTATTGATCCTGTTGGCTGTGGGCATAGTGGCCGAAAGCCTTCTCCGGCTGAGGAAGTGGCTGAAAAACTCGCCTCCTGGGCAAGAATTCCAACCCCCACCCGACGACGGATCGCAATAGCCGCTAGTCGCGACGCCCGGCGAGTAGCCAATCTGACGCGGACGTTTCAGCAGCCCACTTCGATCTTGAACGGCGTGGTGAACGAGACCCTCGGATCGTTGAGCTGAGATCCCTCGGCGCTTCCGGTGATGGTGTAGTTGCCGTGAGCGAAAACAACGGACGCGTCGCCGGCTCCGGCATCGGCGACGCCGGTGAAGCCCGCGAAGTTATTGATGTCAACCGATTCAAGCTTGGGCTTGTCGGAGTCCAGCTTGAGAAGTACCCGCACAGTCGCAGGCGCGGCGCTGATGTTCGCGGTCAACAACCAATCAACCTGGTTACACGTGACGGCGTGCGACGTGCGGCTGTTGTTGTCGACAGTGATCCGAGCAGTTTTCTGCGCCGGTTTGGCTTCGTGCATGAAGCATCCCGAGCAGGTTGCCGCCACCACAGCAGCGCTCACCGCCGCGGTGCAGAGCCGTCTTCCCACCGCATACCTCCACATTCCGACAGCCACTTGGACGCGGGTGCGTTCCGTCGCACGCTTTTTCTATCAGCCTGCGACCGGCTTCGGGGGCAAACGTGCGTGGTGGAGCTAGCTGAGCGAGATCCGGCCCATCAGCAAGTCGATGATCGGCTTGCCGGCCGCGAACGTACCGGTGTTCGAGGAATTGACGTGCCCGTAGTCGACTAGGAGCGTGACCCCGTTGACGCCGGCCGCGGCGTCACTGTTGAGAAACGCCATCACGTTGCCCATCTGCTCCGGCGTGTGGACCTGAGCGCCGGTCGCCTCCCGGTAGTCCTGCGCGAACGACAGCCACAGGTCGGCGTTGGCCCGGGCCAGGGGAGTGTCGGTCGGGCCCGGGCAGATCGCGTTGATTCGGACGCCTTTCGCCAGGAAGGGAAACGCGTGCGTCGCGACATAGGCGTTGATCGCTTGCTTGCTGGTGCCGTAATGACCGAAGTTATCCGCCTCGTGGGCTTTGACCCAGGCGTCTGCCGACTCGAAGTCGGGCGTCGCCAAAAACTCCTGCAGCCGCGGCAGATCGGTTTCCCATCCGATGCCGGCCACCGAGGAGATGAAGCAGATAGCCCCACCACGGTTCAGTTGGCCGTTGTTCATCAGTCGGTCGATCACGTGCCGATGACCGATGAAGTTGATCTTCATCAGGTCAGGACCGTCGGCAATGCCGGCGGCAGAGAACAGCGCATCGACGGGTCCGCCGACCTGCTCGAGCGCGCTGTCGATCGACGCCGGGTCGCGCAGGTCGACCTGGATCCCGCGGCCGAGGTCTGAAGCGACCGGCGCGTAATCCAGGTTGACGACCTCGGCCCCGAGCGCGCCGACGATCTTGGCCGCTGCGGCGCCCATGCCGGTCGCACCTCCGACTACCAACGCCCTCTTGCCGTCGTAGCGGAACTGCTCAATACCAGTCATTTCGATCCTCTCTTGGGACACCAACAGTAAAGGCTCCGGTGTACTTTACGGTGAACAGATATTAGCTACAACAAGGCTGGTCAGGCGGGGTGTGACAGGAAGCTCCGGACCATGACGGCGCACACCGCAAGTACGCGAGGACAAGGTTTTTACTTGCGTCTGCCGCGGTCGGCGGCGCCGTTAACCACGGTGTCACG
>DASQRI010000189.1:0-4545 GCA_035642975.1 Mycobacterium sp. | reverse complement strand
CCCAAGACGCCAGCGTCCCCGAGTTGCGCGGTCAGCGGGGAAGTTGCGCTTGGGCTGAGCTCCCGCTCAAAGGTGCCGCGCTGCTGGCGACCAGCAAGGCTAAGACAGCTTCAGCAGGTCGGACCTGGTTCCCGAGATTCTGCGGGTTCGCGGCCGGCGCGGGCGACCGCCGCGTGGCTGTGCGATCGTCCGCCGATGAGCGCTTTGGCGACTCCCTCGTCGCCGTAGGAATCATCCGGCTCGAGCCGGCGAAATCGCGAAAACAATCGTGCTCCAGATGCAGGAATTGCGCGGTGACCATCGGCCCGCGCGTCGGACACGCGCACAACCTCGGAAGCGAGCGATCGAGCCGGGACCCTGCCCGGTATGGTCGCTGCTGCATGGTCATCGAGGGGCCGGGAGAGGTGTTGCACGGCCGGCGTGCCGAGCTTGAGGTGCTGGATCGCCTGCTTCAGGCGGTGCGGAGTGGTCGGAGCGGGGTGCTGGTAGTCAGCGGTGAGCCGGGGGTGGGCAAGACGGCGTTGCTGGAGTCGGCGATCATCTCCGCGTCGGGGTTCCGGGTTGCACGGGCTGCCGGTGTGGAGTCTGAGATGGAGCTCGCGTTCGCGGCGCTGCAGCAGTTGTGCGCGCCGCTGCTCGATCGGCTGGACCGGCTGGCCGCCCCTCAGCGGGACGCCCTCGGGGTTGCTTTCGGGCTGCGGGCGGGGGAGGCGCCGGATCGGTTTCTGGTCGGCTTGGCGGTGCTGAGCCTGTTCTCGGACGTGGCCGAGGAGCGGCCGCTTTTGTGTGTCGTTGATGATGCGCAGTGGGTTGACCAGGCTTCGGCGCAGGCGCTGGTGTTCGTGGCGCGGAGGCTGCTGGCCGAGTCGGTGGCGCTGGTGTTCTCGACGCGTGATCCAAGCGGAGAGCTCGACGGATTGCCGAGGCTGGTGGTCGAGGGTCTGCGCAACGGGGACGCGCGCGCGCTGCTGGGCTCGGCGTTGCCGGTTCCGTTGGATGAGCGGGTGCGGGAGCGGCTGGTGGCTGAGACGCGGGGCAATCCCTTGGCGTTGTTGGAGTTGCCGCGGGGTTTGACGCCGGCGCAGTTGGCGGGAGGGTTCGGACTGCCGACCACGCTGCCGCTGTGGGGGCAGATCGAGGACAGCTTTTATAGGCGGTTTGCCGGCCTGTCGGCAGAAACACAGCGGTTGTTCTTGGTGGCAGCGGCGGAGCCGGGCGGGGATCCGGTGCTGCTGTGGCGGGCGGCGAGGCGGCTCGGGATCGGCCCTCTGGCGGCCGCGGACACTGACGGGCTGCTGACGATCGGCACGCGTGTCGCCTTCCGGCATCCGCTGGTGCGTTCGGCGGTGTATCGGGCTGCGTCGCCCGTGGAGCGGCAGACGGTGCATCGTGCGTTGGCGGACGCGACCGATCCTGAGGTCGATCCCGATCGTCGGGCTTGGCATCTTGCCCACGCGGCGCCCGGGGTCGACGAGGAGGTCGCTTCTGAGCTTGAGCGCTCGGCCGGCCGGGCCCAGGCGCGCGGAGGGTTGGCCGCCGCGGCAGCGTTCCTAGAAAGGGCCGTCGCGCTGACGCCCGACCCCTCGCGGCGAGCGGAGCGCGCGCTCGCTGCGGCTCAGGCCAAGTACCAAGCCGGCGCGTTCGACGCCGCGCTCGTGCTGGTCAGCACGGCAGAGTCGAGTCCGCTGGACGAGTTCCAGCGAGGCCAGGTCGACCTCCTACGCGGTCAGATCGCGTTCGAGGTGAGCCGCGGTAGCGACGCCCCGCCCCTATTGATCAATGCCGCCAAACGGTTTGACCCACTTGATCGGAGGCTCGCGCGTGACACTTACTTAGCAGCGGTCACTGCCGCGCAGTTCGCGGGCCGTCTGGCCAGCCGCGCGAGCGCGGTGGAGACCGCGCGGGTCGCCAGGGCAGCGCCGCCACCGTCGCATCCGCGCGCGGCCGACCTCCTCCTTGACGGGTTCGCCGTTCTGATGACCGATGGACATCCCGCAGCCGCGCCGATATTGAGGCAGGCTGTCGGCGCGTTCCGCGGCGAGGACGTCTCGCCGGAGGAAGGGCTGCGCTGGCTCTGGGTGGCCTGCACGGCCGCCGGGCTGCTTTGGGACTTTGAGAGCTGGGACGCTCTCTCCGCACGGCTGCTACGGCTTGCGCGCGATGCCGGCGCGCTCAGCGCGCTCCCGCTCGCACTCAACACGCGCGCCGGGGTGCACCTGCTCGCCGGGGAACCGGTCGTGACCGCCTCCCTGGCCAAGGAAGCAGAAGCGGTCACAGAGGCAACCGGTACTGGCATCGCCCCCTTCGCTGCGCTGTCGCTGATCGCCTTCCAAGGCCCTGAAGCTGCGGCCTCTGAGCTGATCGAGGCCGCCACGGAGGAGGTAGTCCGTCGGGGCGAGGGAGGGGGGCTGACCTTCATTCAGTGGGCAACCGCAGTGCTTCATAACGGTCACGGCCACTATGCGCAGGCGCTGCCGGCGGCCCGGCAGGCCGGCGAGGACTCAGATGCGGCGTGGTTTCGCAGTTGGGGATTGGTCGAGCTGATCGAGGCCGGCGCCCGGTGCGGGGAGTCCGACCTCGCGACCGATGCCATCGGGCGCCTTTCGCAGACAACGGGCAGCTGTGGCACCGACTGGGCACTCGGCGTCGAGGCCCGCTCGCGCGCCTTGCTCAGCAACAACGAGGTCGCCGAGCGCCTGTACCGCGAGGCGATCGAACGGCTCGCCCGCGTACGCGTCCGCGTCGAGCTCGCCCGCGCCCACCTCCTCTACGGCGAATGGCTACGGCGGGAGCGCCGCCGGCAAGATGCGCGTGAGCAGCTACGCACCGCCCACGAGCTATTCACGGAGTTCGGGATGGAGGGGTTCGCCGAGCGCGCCCGAGTCGAGCTTGGGGCCACTGGCGAGCACGCCCGCAAACGGAGCGTCGAAACACGCGACGACCTGACCCCCCAAGAAGCACAGATCTCCCGCCTCGCCATGGAAGGAGCCACGAACCAAGAAATCGCCGCCCAGCTGTTCATCAGCCCCAGAACGGTCGACTACCACCTACGCAAGGTATTCCGCAAGCTCGAAGTGAAGTCCCGCCACCAACTCAAGCACGTGCTCCAGCCGCACGCCAACGCCGAACCAGCAGCGCCGGAGAGCTGATTGCAGGTGCGTCGGGGTTGGTCGGTGGCCCGACGCGCGCCCCGATGAGCACGGAAGGCCCATCTGGCCCGACGCTGTTGAAACGTCGGGCCTGAGGCTGTTCACGCGCGAGAACTCGCTGCTTTTAGCGGTTCGGGCTTCCGGTGACGGTGAGGTCGCCCGGCTGCCACACTTCCTCGGTCCAGTGCTGTTCGGCTTTGGGCTCGCTGAAGAAGGCGATGACCTGCAGGTCCTCAGAACCGGTGCTACGCAGATCGTGGACCACGCCCGCCTTGATGGCAACGACATCGCCGGGCCGGACCGGCCGCGGCCCCTCGTCGAGCAGCAGCTCTCCGCTGCCCGAGACGAAGTACTGCGTTTCCTCGGTGGTGTCGGTGTGGCGACCCAGTCGCTTGCCCGGCGGGATCGCGAAATAGATCGCCGCCGAGTCGTCCCCTCCGTGGCCTCCGTAGTAGAACCAGCCTCCTAGCCAGTACCCGTCGTCGGTGGTGCTCGAGGTGAGCTCAAACGTGTCGAGCTCGTCGATGTTGACCGGCTCCATGGTCTGGCCCGGAGTCGATGCGCTCTGGTTGGATGATGTTGCACTCATTTGATGGCTCCTGACGTGGGGTTCGGGAGCATCGACAGTCGCAGACACCAACGGATCGTCGAATCAGTAATCGCGTAGTCCGCGAGCAGAAAACCCACGTAGTCACGCATGCGTCATGCAGACCTCTGCCGGCCGGTCTGAGCATCGGGTAGTGACGGTTTAGGGGGGCCAGCCCGGTGACTACGAGGCGTCCGTTGCGGACTACGCATTCGCCGATTCGATCACCGCTGACGCGTGCAACTGTGGAGGCTCCCCACACAGGGGACGTTACCCACGCTTATGACAGTGGCCACCCAGAGGCCGCCCACGTATCTCGACAACAGACGAAGCTCGTTGAGCATCGGAGGAAGACACCATGTCCAGATATCTATACCGCCTGGCGAGATGGTGTTACGAGCATCGCCGTCGAGTTCTTATCGCGTGGTTCGTGCTTGCCGCCGTGGTGGTCAGCCTCGGTGTGGCCGGGCACGGCAAGGAGAACGACAACATCACGATTCCGGGAACCGAGTCCCAACACGTCGCCAACCTTCTTAACCAGAAGCTGCCGGCGCTCAGCGGCGCGCAGACGCAGGTGGCGTTCGTGTCAAACGGAGCGTCGCGCGTAACGTCATCGGCGCATGCGTCCGGCATCGAGGCGGCCGTTCGCCGGATGGGCCGTGTTTCGCAGGTCGCCGAGGTCACCAACCCAGTGCAGACAACCACGATTTCATCAGACGGCAAGGAAGCGCTCGCCACGGTCGAGTGGAAGGTGGCCTCCGGGGCCGTCAAAAACTCGAGTCTGTCGGCGCTGCAGCGCGCGGCGAGCCC
>DASQRI010000188.1:0-2952 GCA_035642975.1 Mycobacterium sp. | reverse complement strand
CCAGTCTGTGGCGCCAGTGCACGTTGACCGCCAAACAAGGTCTCTACGAGGTCGTGCCGGGCATCTACCAGGTTCGCGGACCGGATCTCTCCAACATCAGCTTCGTCGAGGGCGACACCGGTCTCATCGTCATCGACCCATTGGTCTCCACCGAGGTGGCGGCCGCAGCGCTGCAGCTGTATCGCACGCACCGCGGCGACCGGCCGGTGGTCGCGGTCATCTACACCCACAGCCACGTCGACCATTTCGGCGGCGTGCTGGGGGTCACCTCACAGGCCGACGTGGACACCAGGAAGGTCTCAGTGCTGGCGCCCCAAGGGTTCACTGAGCACGCCGTCCAAGAGAACGTCTATGCCGGGCCGGCCATGGCGCGCCGTGCCACCTACATGTACGGCACCCTGCTGCCCCGCGGCCCGCAGTCCCATGTCGGCTGTGGCCTGGGCCAAGCGCCGTCGCAGGGCGAGATAGCGCTGATCGTGCCGACCGTCGACATCGCGGCCACCGGTGAAAAACACACCATCGACGGGGTCCAGATCGAGTTTCAGATGGCACCGGGCACCGAGGCGCCAGCCGAAATGCATTTCTATTTCCCGCAATTCCGCGCTTTATGCATGGCCGAAAATGCCACGCATAATCTGCACAACCTGCTGACGCTTCGCGGTGCGCTGGTCCGCGATCCGCATGCCTGGTCGGGATATCTCACCGAGGCGATCGACTCATTCGCCGACCGCACCGATGTGGTGTTCGCCTCCCACCACTGGCCGACCTGGGGAAGTGGGCGCGTCGTCGAGTTTCTTTCGCTGCAACGCGACTTGTACGCGTACTTACACGACCAGACGCTGCGGCTGCTCAACCAGGGGCACACCGGTGTCGAGATCGCCGAAACGCTGCAGATGCCTCCGGCCCTGGACAAGGCGTGGCATACCCACGGGTACTACGGCTCGGTCAGCCACAACGTCAAGGCGATCTATCAGCGGTACATGGGTTGGTTCGACGGCAACCCGGCCCGACTGTGGCCGCACCCGCCTGAAGCGCTGGCCACTCGTTACGTCGATGCGATCGGTGGGATCGACCGCGTCGTCGAACTCGCCCGGCACGCTTTCGACTCCGGTGACTTCCGTTGGGCCGCAACCCTGCTCGATCACGCCGTGTTCGCCGACAGCACGCATGCCGGTGCCCGCACGCTGCTCGCGGACACCTTGGAGCAGTTGGCTTACGGAGCCGAGAATGCGACGTGGCGCAATTTCTTCTTGTCCGGGGCCACCGAATTGCGCGACGGCAACTTCGGCACCGCGGCGCAGACCTCGTCGCCGACGTTGTTGTCTGCGCTGACGCCGGAGCAGATCTTCGACGGCCTGGCCATCAGCGTCAACGGGCCTCGGGCCTGGGATCTGGATCTTGCCATCGATGTCTCGCTGACCGATCAGGACAGCAACCACCGGCTCGCGCTGCGTAACGGCGTGCTGGTACACCGCCGGGTGCCCGCCGACTCGTCGACCGCCACAGTGACGGTCAAGCTGGACAACGCATTTCGCCTGCTCACGGCGGCGATGGGCGATGTTGACTCGCCGGGGCTGGAGATCTCCGGTCACCAGGCGGCCTTGCAGCAGTTCCTGGGTGTCCTGGACAGGCCCGATCCGGCATTCAACATCATCACGCCCTAGCGGGGCGCGACGGATCAAGCCACGTCGATGACTACCTTGCCGATTGCCTTGCGGTCGGCGACGTGTCGCAGCGCCGCCGCCGTGTCGGCCAACTCGAACCGCGCACCGACGTAAGGCCGGATCACACCCGCGGCGAACATTTGCCCCAGCTCCTGCATGTCGCGCTCAGCATCGTCCGGCCGGTCGCTCATAAAGGTACGAATCTCCATGCCCTGGATGGTGATTCCCTTGAGCAAGACCAGGTTCAGTGGAATGGCTGGGATCGCGCCCGCGGCGTAGCCAAGGGTGACGAAGATTCCGCCCCGCGCCAGACCCCGCAGCGCCGGCTCGGCATACGATCCGCCGACAGGGTCGAGAACCACGCGGGCGGTGTCGCCCGTCAGTTCCCGGATACGGCTCTTCAGGTCCTCTCGGTCGTAATCGATTGTCGCCTCCGCGCCGCGCTGTCGGCACAGTTCGAGCTTTTCCGGACTCGACGCCGCGGCGAGCACCCGAGCCTTCATGGCCACCGCCAGATCGACCGCGGCCAGACCTACGCCGCCGGCCGCGCCGAGGACGACCACCCAATCACCTTGGTCGACATAGGCAATCGATCGCAGCGCATGATAAGCGGTGCGATAGGTGACGCCGAATGCCGCGGCAGAGGCGAAGTCGGCGTTGTCGGGTATCTTCGTCACCGCCGCCGAGTGCAGCAACGCTTGCTCGGCGAACGCTCCGGTGGGTGTGGTGGCCGAAACACGTTGGCCAGGACGAAACGACACGTCATCGCCGACGGCGATCACCTCGCCCGCGAGTTCGCTGCCCGGCGTGAACGGCACCGGAATCTTGATCTGGTACTTGCCGGCGATCAGCAGCACATCCGGGAAGTTGACGGCCGCGGTGTGTACCCGAACCACCAACTGGCCCGGACCGGGAACGGGGTCGGCGACGTCATCGACGACAAGGTCTTCCGGTGGGCCGTAGGAGTGGCAGACCACGGCGCGCATCAGCCGACGCTCAGCCCGCGCAAACAGAACCGCACCAAATGCTCGACGTCGTCGGTACCGGGCCGCTCAGCGGAATCCAGGTAGCGGCGCATGGCTGTCACAGTGCAATAAAAGACGGCGTCAACATCGCGGCGAATATCGTTGCTGCCCAGCGCCGCAACCGGGTCGTTCAGTAGATCGCGCATCGACCGCATGATTTCGTCGTCGGCGGCCCGCCAGTTGGCGGTGACCGAAACCTGACCCGCGGCAGCCCGACTCATGCTGATCAGATGCGGGTCGGCAACCTGGGCGAGGCCACCCTC
>DASQRI010000187.1:0-4645 GCA_035642975.1 Mycobacterium sp. | reverse complement strand
TCTGCGTTGTCGCTTGCTCGTCGAGATCGGCTGTCGTGAAGCGTCCTTCGACGACGGCGCGCTCGGCCCCAGAGCGCACCCGGTTGGCATCGGCGCGGGCGCCGCCCAGCAGATGCAGCCCGGTGACGACCATGGTCTTGCCGGTGCCGGTTTCTCCGGTCAGTACCGTCAGGCCGCGGTCGAATTCGGCCGTCGCGACACTGATCGCGCCCAGCGACTCGATGCGTATCTCACTAAGCACCGGGCGGCACCGTCACCGTCCACGCCAGCCGGTGACCGGCAGACGGAACTTGCGCACCAGGCGGTCGGTGAACGGCGCACTGTCCAGCCGCGCCCATTTCACCGATACGTCGCAGCGCCGCACCTCCAACCGTGCACCGGCCGGGACCAACATCTCGCGCCTGCCGTCACAGAACACCAGCGCGTCGTGCCCGTCGGCCTCGATTTCGATGGCGATGCGGGCGTCGGGGCTGGTGACCATCGGTCGGGCGAACAGCGCGTGCGCGTTGTTGGGCACCACCAGCAGCGCCTCGAGGTCCGGCCACAGGATCGGCCCGCCCGCGGAGAACGCGTAGGCCGTCGACCCGGTGGGTGTCGACACCAGCACACCGTCGCAGCCGAACGTCGATACCGGTCGGCCGTCGACTTCGAGAACCACCCCGAGCACTCCGAGCCGTGGCCCCTTTTCCAGGCTGGCTTCGTTGAGCGCCCAGCCGCGAGCAACGACCTCGCCCTTCGCCCACACCGCGATGTCGAGGGTCAGGCGCTCCTCGACGCGATAGGACCGCGCCACTACATGCTCGAGCACGCTATCGATGGCACTCGTCTCCGCCTCGGCCAGAAAGCCGATCCGGCCCAGGTTGACGCCGAGCACCGGAATGTCGGCGTTGCGGGCGAGTTCTCCGGCCCGGAGAAAAGTGCCGTCACCACCGAGAGCCACCACCAACTCGCACCCGTCGGCAGCGTTCGGGTTGGCGTCGATGACCTCGATATCGACACCCAACGCACGCATATCGTCTGGAGCCAAGTTCAGCGGACCCCCGTCGACCGCCTCGGCCGACAGCACCCGAAGACCAATGTTGTTGTCGCTCAGCACTTTCTCCACCCGACGCGCGGTCTCGGTGGCTTCCGCGCGTCCGGTGTGGACCACCATCAGCACGGTGCGCTCATGCGTCATTGCGGACCCATTTCCACGGCTCGGTGCACTGCGCGTTCCAGGTCGTCAGCCCCAAGACCCCGATCGGCCTCCGCGCGCAGCCACAGAAAGTATTCGACGTTGCCCGACGGGCCCGGCAGCGGGCTCGGCGTGACCCCGACGGTGTGCCATCCCAGCTCTTGGGCGCGACGGGCGACGGCGAGTACCGAACCGGCCCGCAGCTCGGGACTGTGCACCACCCCGCCGGCTCCGACTTGACCTTTACCGACCTCGAACTGCGGCTTCACCATGGGAACGATATCCGCGTCGTACGATGCGCATCCAGTCAGCGCGGGCAACACAGTGGTCAAGGAGATGAACGACAGGTCAGCGACGATGGCTTCAACCGGGCCACCGATCACATCCGCCGTCAGCTCCCGCGCATTCGTCCGTTCGACGACCACCACCCGGGGATCGGACCGCAGCGACCAGGACAGCTGGCCGTAGCCGACGTCGACGGCGACCACCTCGTGGGCGCCGCGGTCCAGCAAGACTTCGGTGAAGCCACCCGTCGACGCGCCGGCATCCAGGCAGCGTCGACCCTCAACGCTGATGCCGAAGGTGTCGAGCGCGCCGATGAGTTTGTGCGCGCCGCGCGACACCCAGCTGCGTTCGGCCTCCCCGGTGACGTGCAGCGCCGCGGATGCCGCCACCGCGGTGCCCGGTTTGACCGCAGGCATGCCGTCAATGCTGACCTTGCCGGCGCCGATCAGCTCCGCGGCCTGCTGGCGAGACCGGGCCAGCCCGCGACGGACCAGCTCGGCGTCAACCCGGGTACGCCGCGGCACGGCGCGCTCAGCCCTTCTCCGCCGACTCCAGCGCCTGCACCAGCATGTCGTGCGCCTCGGACAGCCGACGCGCCATTTCTTCGAGATCGGCTTCGGCGGGCATGTTCTCGGCGTCGGCAGGATCGGGCAGCTGGGCGAGCACGGCGTCGATCTGTGCGCGAATCTGTTCAGGGTCGGTAGTGATGGCGCCGCTCCTCTCCCCCGCAAGCGGGAGGTGCCCCCACATCGCTCTCTTGCTCGGCATCGTCGCCGGCGCGACTCATAGCATTCCTCACGCTATCGGATTCACACCAGCGACGACCGTTGCAGGGCCTCGTGTGCGTTGTCATCGCCGGCCTTGACCGTGACGGTCTGTCCGTCGGGGTTGCTTGCCCAGACCGCGTGGGCGACGGCACGCACCAGCGAGAGGCCGTCGTCGGTGTCATCGCCCCGTCCGGCGCTCACCGTCACCGTCCTGCCGTCGGTCTCAACGTGCCAGGCTGGTTGTGGCGCGACCGCGAGCGCATCGGCCTCCTGGTGCAGCGATCGCAGGTCGTAACCGATGTAGGTGGGACGCTGTTCGGGCACCGCGTGCACCGCGTCGCGCGCCGAGCTGGCGCCGGTGAGCACCAGCAGGCTGGGCAGCGCGGCGGCGTTCGCGCCGGCGATGTCGGTGTCCAATCGGTCGCCGACTACCAGCGGTGTCCGAAAGTCACCGCGTGCCAACGCATCTGTCATCAAGGTCGGCGACGGCTTGCCGGCGACTTGGGGTTCCACGTCCGTAGCGGTTTTCAGCGCGGCGACCATGGACCCGTTGCCGGGCAGCAGACCGCGTTCGGTGGGCAGGGTGGGGTCGACGTTGGCCGCCACCCACAGCGCTCCGGCCCGGATGGCCAACGCCGCCTCGGCAAGATTGACCCACCCGGTTTCCGGGGAATGACCTTGGACCACAGCGTGCGGTTTGTCTTGGTAAAGGCGCACCGGCCGCAAGCCGACGGCCGCGATCTCCGCGGCGAGCGAATCGGTGCCGACGATCAGCACCCGAGATTCGGGCTCCAATTGCCCGGCCAGTACGCGTGCGGCGCTTTGCGCGCTGGTGACGACATCGTCGGCGGCCGCGTCGAGACCGAGGTCGCGCAGGTGCACAGCGACCTCGTCAGCGCTGCGCGACGCATTGTTGGTGACGAAAAGCTTTCGTCCAGTCGCTTTTTCCAGCGACTCCGTGGCACCCTCGGTCAGCTCATGGCCCCGGAACACCGTTCCGTCCAGGTCGAGAAGTAGGCAATCATATTCCCGTGCAAGGGTTCCCACGTCAGCCGAGCTCGCTCACTCGGTCTTCGGCGTCGGTGACGCCCTCGGTGTCCGCGGCGGCGGCGTGCAGAAACCATTGCAGGGCTTCGTCGCTGCGGTCGAGCGCCAGCAGCGTCTCCGCGTGCGCATAGAACAGCCGAGCGGCCATCGTCCCGGTCCGGGCAGGGTCCAGCTGCGGTGTGGACAACACGGTGAGGGCTTGTTCGAGTTGACCGAGGTCTGCGCGCGCACCGGCGGCGACGATGCGCAACTCGTCGGCCTCGTCGCCGGTGAGCTTGGCCGCCTCGGGTCCGCGCGCCAGATCGAGCGCCCGTTCCGGCCTGCCGAGACCGCGTTCGCAATCGGCGATCAGCGGCAACAGTGGGGACTTGCTGCCCATCCGCCGGGCCGCCCGCAGTTCGGCCAGCGCCTGCGACCAGTCGCCACAGTGGTAAGCCGCGATACCGACGGCTTCCCGGACCGCGGCGATCCGGCCGGAGCGGGCCCGCGCGGCGCGGGCATGGCTCAACGCGGCCTCGGGGTCGTCGTCAATCAATTCGCCGGCGGCGACCAGGTGGCGGGCCACGGCGTCGGCGGTGGCGCGATCCAACGTGCTGAGCTCTCGACGGACTTCGGGTGCCAGTTGTTTGGCCTCGATGTCGGCCGGGATCCGCGGCGCGGCGCGGTCACCGTCGGCGGGACCATGCTGCGGCTGGGCACTGCGCGCGCGACCGGGTCCCGAAGTCGGTGGCTGGGAATGCGGTCCTCGCCTCGGTCGCCGTGCTCCGTCGCCGTGCGTGTCGTCGACCACTCGTACCCTTCACTCGAATTACCGCGGTATCTCCCGTCAAAGGATACGGCTGTCACGCGCAGGCGCCCGCTACAGCACCGCGTCGGCCAAACGGTCGACCTGGTCGAGCGACGCGACGGCGGGGTGGAAGAGCAGTCGGTCGATCATGCCGTTGCCGACCGAGCGGGCCGCGACTGCATTGGTTGCTGTTCAGGCCGGAGCGTGCCGCCGGCAATAACCAAGAATTCGAATTAAAAAAGAGCACCGTTGTGAGGCGCTCTTCTTTAATGCCCGTGCCCCCCAGGGGTTTTGGGGGGTACGGGGTTTGGTGTGTGTTCGGCGGTGTCCTACTTTTCCACCCGGGTTGGGTAGTATCATCGGCGCTGGCAGGCTTAGCTTCCGGGTTCGGGATGGGTCCGGGCGTTTCCCTGTCGCTGTGGCCGCCGTAACTCTATTTAAATTTGTGTTTTGGTGGTGGGGTGGGTGTTGGTTGGATGGTGGTTGCGTGTGTGTAAGTTTTCGGCCGGTTAGTGCCAGTTCCCTGCGTTCATTGCTGAATTTGTAGGTCTGGTCTATTGATCCCGTGGTCTGCGGGGGGCCTTA
>DASQRI010000186.1:0-3276 GCA_035642975.1 Mycobacterium sp. | reverse complement strand
ACTGCGAGAAGATCAGCCAGTCGCCGGCGCCCTTTCATGTGCTGGTGTCAACGGGCGCCGAAGTTTCCGCGGAAGTGGGCACTTAAAATTCCCTATGGCGGCGGTCTCGGTGATCAACGATAGGATGGATCGGGATGCGTCTTTGGTGGTCGGCCGCGCCGTTTCGGGGTGGGTAGCGGGTTGAGGGGCGAGTTTGATCGGACGTGGTCGGGAACCAGGTCGGCATGCTGGCGCATGCGATAGCTGGAGCCTTCGATCTGAACGACAACGGCATGATGGAGCAGCCGGTCGAGCAGCGCGGTGGCGACGACGGGATCGCCGAAGACGTCGCCCCATTCGGCAAAACCTCGGTTGGAAGTCAGTATCATGGCGCCCTTTTCGTAGCGGGCGTTGACCAGTTGGAAGAACAGATTGCCGCCGCCTGGGGTGACCGGCAGGTAACCGATTTCGTCGATGACGAGCAGCGAACAGCGGCACAGGAAGCGGATCTTTTCGCGCAAGACGCCCTCGCGTTCGGCCTTGGCGAGGATGGCGACAAGATCGGCTAGCGGGATGAAGTAGACGCTTTTGCCGGCGCGAACGGCCTCGACGGCGAGTGCCGTGGCGAGATGGGATTTGCCGGTGCCGGTCGGGGCAGAGACATGCTGCCCGATACCAGGGGCAGGACGCGACGATTTACTATCCCTTTCATCCGCATTGCGGTTGGCGAGTCGCGGTTGTGCGGCGTCATCCATTCCGCGGTGTCACGATGCTGGTGGTCGAGCAGCCCGACGGGACAATGGCGCTGGTGCCGGAATGGATGACGGAACAAGCCGCTGCGGCCGTCGAGATCCGGGAAGTGCCATGCTTTCCGCTTTCCGAACTGCGGGCCCTGCGCCAGGTCGCCGATGCCGTCCTATCGTTGCCGTCGGATCGCGGCAACGGAGGTCGGCATGGGACATTACGCACTCCCCGGGCAGCGGGAGCTGTTCCCGAGAGCGGCAGCGAAGACGTCCCTGCCGCCGGCGGTAATAAAGCGGCTGCTGCTTCTGGTCGGGCAGCTGCTGGCGGAGACGGCGGCGGTCGAGCTTGCGGTGACGGAGCGGGTCGATGAGCATCAAGATCACGCCTGATCATCGTGACCGGCAGGCCTACATCTATGTCCGCCAGTCGACCCCCGATCAGCTGCTGCACAATCACGAGAGCCGGCGGCGGCAATACGCGCTGACGGACCGGGCTCGCGCACTCGGCTGGTCCGAGATAGTGGTTGTCGATGAAGATCTCGGCCGCTCGGGCGGCGGGGTCGAGCGGCCAGGGTTTGAGCGGCTGTTGCTGGCGATCTGCGAGGCGCGGGTCGGCATCGTACTGGCGGTCGAGGCCTCGCGCCTGGCCCGCAACGGGCGGGACTGGCATACGCTATTGGAGTTCTGCGGCCTGGTGGGTTGCCTATTGGCCGATGAGGACGGGGTCTATGACCCTCGGCTGCCGAACGACCGATTGTTGCTCGGCATGAAGGGAACGATGAGCGAGATGGAGCTGTCGCTATTACGGCAGCGCTCGCTCGAGGCCTTACGCCAGAAAGCGCGACGTGGCGAGCTGTTCTTCACCGTCGCAGTCGGCTACCGCAAGGCGCGGCACGATCGTATCGAGATCGATCCGGATCTGCGGGTCCGCGAGGCCATCGCCCTGGTATTCCGCAAGTTCGGCGAGTGCCGCAGCGTGCGGCAGGTGCATCTCTGGCTGCGCCAGGAAGAGATTCGCCTGCCGGCCGTCGAGCAAGGGCCGTCAGGACCGCGGATCGTCTGGAAATTGCCGGTCTACAACACAATCCTGCATCTGCTGACCAACCCGATCTACGCTGGCGCTTATGCCTTCGGCCGGACCTGCAGCCGGGTGAGCGTGCGCGAGGGGCGCAAGCGGGTCGTCCGCGGCTTTCGCCGAGACCGGAGCGAGTGGGAGGTGTTGCTCCCCGATCACCACGAGGGCTACATCTCGTGGGAGGAATTCGAAAGGAACCAGCGTCTGATCGCCGACAATGCCAACAGCAAGGGGCTGATGGCGCGGGGCTCCGTGCGTCGCGGCGACGCGCTGTTGGCCGGTCTGTTACGTTGTGGCCATTGCGGGCGACGTCTGCATGTCTCCTACAGCGGCACGGTCGGATACTGCGTGCGCTATTATTGCCGCGGCGCCCATCTGAACCACGGGACCGAGCGCTGCATCGCGTTTGGTGGGTTGCGGGTCGACGCGGCCGTCTCGGCGGAACTGCTGCGGGTGCTCGCGCCCTTGGGGATCGAGGCCGCTTTGCACGCGATCGATGCCCGCGCCGCCGACAATTCCGAGGTCCATCGGCAAGCGGAACTCGCCCTCACCCAGGCGCGCTACGAGGCCGGGTTGGCGCGGCGGCAGTATGACGCCGTCGATCCTGACAACCGCTTGGTCGCAGCCGAGCTGGAGCGGCGCTGGAACGATCGGCTCGTCGAGGTTCACCGTATCGAGCAACAGCTCGCGGCGCTGGCGACGGCAAAGGTGACGATGCCGACGGTCGAGGAACGCACCCGGCTGATGGCGCTTGGCGCTGATGTCGAGGCGCTGTGGCATCATCCCGGCGCGAGCGTCGCGACACGCAAGCATATTTTGCGGACCGCGATCATCGAGATCGTGGCCAAGATCGTCGGCGACACGATTGATCTGATGGTTCATTGGCAGGGCGGGGATCATACGCGGCTAACGGTACCGAAGAACCGGGCGGGTCAGCACCGCTGGACGACCGAGGCCGGAACCGGCGAGCTTATCCGCGCTCTGGCGCGCCAACAGCCGGATGCCGGCATCGCGGCCATCCTCAATCGCTGCGGCAAACACACCGGCAAGGGCAATAGCTGGACCGAAAGCCGGGTGCGCTCGCACCGCTGCGCTCATGGCATTGCCGTGTACCGGGAGGGCGAGAGGGCGGAACGCGGCGAGTTGACGCTGGAGGAGGCGGCGCGGCGCCTCACGGTCAGCAAGATGACGGTGCTCCGGCTAATCGGCAGCGGCGCCATCCGCGCGCAGCAGGTCTGCAAGGGTGCACCCTGGGCGATCCCCGCGGCCGAACTGGCCCGGCCGAATGCCGCCACGGCTCCCGCGCGCCGCCCGCAACCAGAAAATCCCGATCAGCGCTCCCTTATCTTTCAATGACGTGGCGAGGTGGGCCTTATGACGCAGGCGCGGGCGGCCCGAGCAGGTGGACGACCTCGGCGCGGTTGATGAAGTCGAGCCCGGCGAGCGCCATGATCCGGTTGCGGTCGAGCGAGGGCTGGA
>DASQRI010000185.1:0-4074 GCA_035642975.1 Mycobacterium sp. | reverse complement strand
CGAAATGATTAGCCGAAACGGTCCAAATCGCCTGTAACGCATTGAAATCGACCGTTGCCGGTGCGGCCACCGTACGGGCTCGGTACGGCCTAGAAGCGCCCCCGGACGCCGCGATGACGCCGCGACGGGACGTGGCCGGGCATATTAGCTAGACGCGCCGAGGCGGTATGTAAGGGCAGCGTGTCGTCGCCGTACAACCAACACCGGCGGAGAGACCATCCAAAGATGGCTGACGCCCTTGAGGGAGCCGTGCCGGAGAACAGCCGCCGGTTGAGGCCTCAGGTCGGAAAGTTGGCCGACTCGCCGAGGCGGTTCATCGAGTCTGTCCGCGGCGGGCCGATCTCTACGTCATCTGGCCAGCTGGTCGGAGTACCGCTGTGGTCTTCCCTGTGCGCCGGCGAATCAGCACGCGCAGGGTGTTGGGGTGCTCATAGCCCACTTTGCGGGCGATGGCTTCCAAGGACAGGTCGGTTGTGCGCAGCAGGTGGCATGCGCGCTCGATCCTGAGGTCCTGGATGAAGCGAATCGGCGAGGTGCCCATGGTGCGTTGGACACTGCGCTGCAGCGTTCGGTTGCTGACGCCGATGGCTTTGGCGGCGTTGGAGACATTGATGGGCTCGGCGAGTCTTTTGCGGGCCCAGCGTTCAAAAGCCGCGACGGTGGGATCGCTGTGGGCAAGGGCGCTGGGAATGGTGTAGGCGGACTGTGACGGACGCTCGTCGATGACCAAGTATTGGGTCACCAGATGGGCCAGCGTAGGGCTGCTCGCGCGGACGATGGCCAGAGCGAGGTCGACGTGTCCGAACGCCGCGCCTGCGGTGGTGACGTCGTCGCAGGCGATGACCATCTGGCTCTGATCGACCTGGACTGTGGGGTATCTGGTGCGAAAGACCGGTGCCAGCCACCAACTCGTCGTCGCGCACAGGCCGTCCAGGATGCCCGCCTCTGCCAGCAGGAACGTTCCGGTGCAGGCAGAGGCAATAGCCGTGCCGCGTTCACGGGCTCGGGTGATGTGCTCGCGGACGGGCAGGGACCGGGCCCCACCAATGTGTTCGAGCAGTTGTGTCGGCCGGCGTTCGGCCATCGCGGGGACGATCAGTAGATCCGCTGTCTCTGCAAACGCGAGAGGCTTGGTAGCCACCAGATGTCCAGCCCCAGTGCGCACCTGAGGCTCAAAGCCGACCGTGGTCACGTTCCAGGTTGGAGGTTCGCTGATCTCCTCGCCCATCGCGTTCGCGCCGTCTAACACGTCGAGTACCGCCGCGAGGCCCGAGTCGAAGACACCGTTGTAGACAAGAACAGCCACTTCCATGACGTAAACGCTATCAATGTTGTCGTTCCCGCCACTGATGTTGTCGCTCTCCGGCGGCATAAGCTCGCCGTGCGCCGGAAACCCGGCAGTTTCCACAGGAGGAGTGATCATTATGAAAATCGGAGTGTTGGCTCGTATTGAGGCCAAGCCCGAGTACGCCGACCAGGTCGCGACTATGCTGCACGACGCTGCAGATTTGGCCGCCAAGGAGCACTATGCGGTGAACTGGTACTCATTCCGTCAGGACGCCACGACCTTCGGGGTGTTCGACACCTTTGACGACGAGCAAAGCCGTCAGGGCCACCTGAACGGCCAGATCGCCGCTGCACTGGCGAGCGCCGCGGAGACCATGCTGGTTTCGGCTCCGGTCTTCACGATGGTCGACTTGCTGGGAGTAAAGGTCGCCTAGAGAACCGCGGAAAGACGCCAGACCATGAGCCGCACGACCGTCGTCAACCTCAAAGGGCATCGAGACGACCCTGATTACGCCGATGTCGTATATGTAGGTCGTGCGATGACGAGAGGCGGCTGGCGTCTGGAGCAATCGCCGCTGGCTAGCCCCTTTAGCCCGGGTCGTGACGGAACGCGTGAAGAGGTCGTAGCTAAATATCGGACATACCTTCTCAGTCGACCCGATCTTCTCGGGCTCCTGCCCGGGCTAAGGGGCCGCCGCCTCGGATGCTGGTGTGTCCCTCAGGTATGCCATGCCGAAGTGATCGCCGAGATCGCTGATGCCGAGGGCGCCCTGTGACTTGGCGCCCGGCCTCACCACTCGTCGATGTCGAGGTAGATGGTTGGGTGTCTCATACCCCGGCACCCACGAAATCCGCTTAAAAGTCCCCAAGGAGCGCTCCTCATGGATACCCCCCCACAATTCCAGCTTCCGCCCAGCGACGGTTTTATCGCCACCCACTTTCTGGTTGTTTCCGACCAAGACCGATCGCGCGACTTCTACAACAAAGTGTTTGGCGCCCGAGTTGTGCGCCACCGTGACCCGGTAATCCTTCAGCTAGCCAATACCTGGCTGATCCTCAACGCTGGCGGCGGCCCGACGGACGATAAACCTACCGTCACCCTCACGACGCCCATCGACCTCAACACCGTTAGCGCGTTCCTAAACATACGCGTTGCCGACATCGACCAAATGCACCGCGAGTGGAGCGACCGCGGCGCGCAATTTGTGACTGATCCCATCGACCGCGGCAACGAAATCCGCGCCTACATCCGCGACCCCGATGGTCATCTTATCGAGGTCGGTCAATGGGAGACCGATGTCGTCGATCGCTTCTCAGGGTAGAGATGCGCCTCACGCCGAACCATCCCAAGTGGTGATGCCTCCATTGCCGCGCTTCTTTTTGTCATCTGCATGGGGGGCTCGGACCCGCGACCAACGGATTCGCGGCCCATGGTCCTCAACCGTTCCGATAAACCCTGTTTCCTGTTGTGTCACAAAGCAATTAGCTGTCTCGAACTACCGGCGGGAACCGAACGATTCCGGTCGATTCCGGATCATTAACTTCGAATAAAAGATGAGCGAATTACAGGTCGGAGCAACTAGCACACCTCTCAATGGTCCGATCTTCCGACTCTGCCGATGCCCGGCAGGCCCGAGATCCCCCCTTAGGGTGCGCTGGTGGCGAGGTTTTGCTCCGCGGGCGCGGGGTAGTGAGGTTGGCGATCGAAAGGTACGACGAAATATGAGTGACAAGCCCGATGTTGCCAAGTTGCAGTGACTCTCATGACCCGCTGCCGCCGGCCAGCCAACCAGCGTCGCGCCAATGCTGCCGGTACCGATGATCGCGATGTTCACCGCCGTCCCGCTGTCAGCGCGCGCGACCGGCACTCAACACCGCAAACCAGTGAAGGAGCACAGCGTGACCACTACCATTTCGTGGCGGCCGAGTAACGCTCCGCAAAACGTCACAGAGATCGTGCGCGACGGCCTGTGCACCGGATGTGGATTGTGTGCCAGCCTGGCAGGCCCGGACAAGATAAGTATGGGACTCAACACCCAGGGCAATATGCGCCCTCTGGTCCGCGGCCCGATCGATGACGATACTAACCGCGACATCCTGGCCACCTGCCCAGGAGCGACCCTTAACGGACCCGGAATTGTCAACGGTGCTGACATGCAGCCGGTTTTCGGTCCGATTCGCGAAATCTACCGTTCGTGGTCAGCGGAACCGGCCGTGCGTCATCACGCAGCCGCCGGAGGAACGTTGACCGGGCTGGGCCGCTACCTGCTCCACAGCGGCGAGGTGTCGGCGATTCTGCACGTGCGCGCCTCTGCGTCCAAGCCGTGGCTGACCGACGCGCAGATCTCAAGGACGCCCGAGGAGGTCTCCTCGGGAGCCCAGTCGCGTTATGGCCCCGCCGCACCACTCAAACACGTCCATGCACTGCTGGACGGCGGCGAAGAATTCGCGGTCATCGCCAAGCCCTGCGACATCTCCGCGGTCCGGGCACTGGCCCGCATCGATCCTCGCGTCGACCGGCAGGTGAAGTATCTGCTGACCAACTTTTGCGGGGGCGTGCCCAACGCCCAGGTCGCCAGGGCGATGATCCGCTTCCACGGTGTCGACGAGGACGACGTGGAGACGTTTCGCTTCCGCGGCGAGGGGTGGCCGGGTCCGCGTCGGGTGCAGACCAAGGACGGCAAGGTCTTCGACATGAGCTACGAAAGCGCGTACAAGGGCCGGCCGTGGGGCTACGACTTGCAGTTTCGCTGCAAGATATGCCCGGACGCCGTGGGTGAGCTGGCT
>DASQRI010000184.1:0-15133 GCA_035642975.1 Mycobacterium sp. | reverse complement strand
CGCCAAGGTCAGCCCCGGTTAGCGCCGGCGCGGACGGGTCCAAATCGACCGGATGCGCGGCCCGCTGCGGCGGGAATGCGCACGCCCATGCAGGCGTTTAGGGGCATAGCGGCTGACCTGGCATAATTGACAGCCGAAGTTGAGGTTCCGGTTCACGTCCCACCAAATACATGGGGCGACCCGGCGACCGACCACCGAAGAGGACAACATGAAATCTGATATTCATCCCGCCTACGGCGAGACCACCGTGGTCTGCGGCTGTGGGAACACCTTCCAGACCCGCAGCACCAAAGAAAGCGGCCACATCGTGGTCGAGGTCTGCTCGCAGTGCCACCCGTTCTACACCGGCAAGCAGAAGATCCTCGACAGCGGCGGCCGCGTCGCTCGCTTCGAGAAGCGTTACGGCAAGCGCAAGGCCGGCGCCGAGAAAGAAGCTTCGGCCGACAAGTAGCAGGAGCGACGCCCGAACTGTTGCGCAAACCGCACAGGCCGGGCGTCGTTTTGCGTTCGGACAACTGACAGTGCATCCCAGGAGGTGAGCAATGACGCAGGGCGTACAGGCGATCGACGCGCTGGTGGCCGAACATGCCGACCTCGAGCGTCAGCTCGCCGACCCTGAACTGCACAGCAATGCGGGCACTGCCCGCAAAGTCGGACGCCGATTCGCGCAATTGGCCCCGATCGTCGCGACTCACCGCAAGCTGACCTCGGCCCGCGACGACCTGGAGACCGCCCGTGAACTCGCCGTCGACGACGCGTCATTCGCCGACGAAGTTACGGAATTGGAGTCGCGGGTCGCCGAATTGGACACCCAGCTCACCGACATGCTGGCGCCCCGCGACCCGCATGACGCCGACGACATCGTGCTCGAAGTCAAATCCGGTGAGGGCGGCGAAGAATCGGCTCTCTTTGCCGCGGACTTGGCCAGGATGTACATCCGCTACGCCGAGCGGCACGGCTGGACGGTCACCGTGTTGGACGAAACCATCTCGGATTTGGGCGGCTACAAAGACGCGACGCTGGCGATCGGCAGCAAAGGCGACTCGGCCGACGGCGTGTGGTCGCGGATGAAATTCGAGGGCGGGGTGCACCGGGTGCAGCGGGTGCCGGTAACCGAATCCCAAGGCCGCGTGCACACTTCGGCGGCGGGCGTGCTGGTCTATCCGGAACCTGAAGAAGTGGGTGAGGTGCAGATCGACGAGTCGGACCTGCGCATCGACGTCTACCGGTCTTCCGGTAAGGGTGGCCAGGGCGTCAACACCACCGACTCGGCGGTGCGAATCACTCACCTTCCCACCGGAATTGTCGTCACCTGTCAAAACGAGCGGTCCCAACTGCAGAACAAGACCCGTGCGTTGCAGGTGCTTGCCGCTCGCCTGCAGGTATTGGCCGAGGAGCAGGCGCTGGCCGACGCGTCGGCGGATCGCGCCAGCCAGATCCGTACCGTGGACCGCAGTGAACGCATCCGCACCTACAACTTCCCGGAAAACCGGATCACCGACCATCGGATCGGTTACAAGGCACACAATCTCGATCAGCTTCTGGACGGCGACCTCGACGCGTTGTTCGACGCTTTAGCCGCCGCCGACAAGCAGTCCCGGCTGCAGCAGGCATGACGACTCGACTGCGGTGCGCGATCAACTCAGCTACGACGTTGCTCGCCGATGCCGGAATCGACTCCGCCCGTTACGACGCCGAGGAGTTGGCCGCACACCTGGCCGGCACCCAGCGTGGACGGCTGCCGATGATCGACACGCCTGACGACACCTTCTTCGACCGCTACCACACCGTGATCGCCGCGCGATCGAGACGAGTGCCCTTGCAACATCTTACCGGCACAGCGGCCTTCGGGCCGCTGACGCTGTCAGTTGGCCCCGGTGTTTTCATCCCGCGCCCGGAAACCGAAGCCCTACTGGAATGGGCGACCGCGCAACCTCTTCCCGCCGCGCCGCTCATCGTCGACGTCTGCACCGGTTCGGGGGCGTTGGCGCTCGCACTGGCCCAGCGCTGGCCGTCAGCCCGCGTGATGGGCATCGATGATTCCGCGGCAGCACTGGACTACGCGCGCAGAAACTCGGCCGGCACCGCGGTGGAATTGCTCTGCGCCGATGCCACCGACGCTGGCTTGCTCGTCGAGTTCGACGGGCAGGTCGACCTGCTGGTCGCCAACCCGCCCTATGTTCCTGACGATGCTCAACTGGAACCCGAAGTGTTCCACCATGATCCATCCCATGCCGTGTTCGGCGGCCCGGACGGGATGGCGGTGATCGCCGGCGTCGTCCAGCTCGCTGGCCGCTGGTTGCGCCCGGGCGGCCTGTTCGCCGTCGAGCACGACGACACCACACCGTCGCCGACCACCGAACTCATCGCTCGCACCGGGCTTTTCGATGACGTCGTCGCGAGAACAGATCTCAACGGACGGCCCAGGTTCGTGACGGCGCGCAGGAAGGGCGACTCGTGACGAACACGTTCGACTGCGCCGACCCCGAACAGCGTTCCCGTGGCATCACAACAGCGGCCGGCGCCGTAAAAAACGGCGGGCTGGTGGTTCTTCCGACTGACACGGTGTACGGCGTGGGCGCCGATGCCTTCGACAGCGCCGCGGTTGCCGCGCTGCTCGCGGCGAAGGGCCGCGGGCGCGACATGCCGGTGCCGGTGCTGGTCGGCTCGTGGCACACCATCGACGGCCTCGCCCTGTCGGTTTCCACGCCGACGCGTGACCTGGTCCGTGCGTTCTGGCCCGGCGCGCTGAGCCTCGTGGTCCGGCAGGCGCCGTCGGTGCGGTGGGATCTCGGCGATGCCCGCGGCACGGTGATGCTGCGGATGCCGCTGCACCCGGTTGCCATTGAGCTGCTGCGTGAGGTCGGACCGATGGCGGTATCCAGTGCCAACATCTCCGGCCGGCCGCCGGCCGTCAACGCTGACGATGCTCGCGGACAGCTCGGGGAGCTCGTCGACGTCTACCTCGATGCCGGTCCGTCCGCCCAGCAGGCGGCCTCGACCATCCTGGACCTGACCGGAGCCGAACCACGGATCCTGCGATCCGGGCCGGTCAGCGCCGAGGCGATCGCCGCGGTGCTCGGCGTGGACGCCGCAAGTTTGACCGGCTGATCGGTCAGGCCAGCTCAGTTCGATCTCAGGGCTGTGCAGTACGGTCTCGGGGTGGTTAGCGGTGCCGACAATCTCGCCGCCGGTCTGCTCGCCCTCTCCGATCGTGGCGCCGGCGTTCCGTTGCGTGAACTCGCGCTCGTCGGGCTGACCGCCGCGATCATCACCTACTTCACCACCGGACCGGTGCGCGTCTTGGCGATCCGGCTCGGCGCGGTTGCCTATCCACGCGAACGCGATGTGCATGTGACACCGACCCCACGAATGGGCGGCCTGGCAATGTATGTCGGCGTCATCGCGGCGGTCTTCCTCGCTTCCCAGCTTCCCGCGCTCACCCGCGGTTTCGTGTACTCCTCGGGCATGCCGGCAGTCTTGGTGGCCGGCGCGGTGATCACCGGCATCGGCCTGATCGATGACCGGTGGGGCCTGGACGCGCTGACGAAATTCGCCGGTCAAATCACCGCGGCCAGCGTGCTGGTCACCATGGGCGTCGCGTGGAGTGTCCTCTACATCCCGTTGGGCGGGGTGGGGACGATCGTGTTGGACCAAGCCTCCTCGATTCTGCTGACGCTGGCGCTGACCGTCTCGATCGTCAACGCGATGAACTTCGTGGACGGCCTCGACGGGCTGGCCGCCGGGCTGGGGCTCATCACCGCGCTGGCGATCTGCATGTTCTCCGTCGGGCTGCTCCGTGACCACGGGGGTGACGTGCTGTTTTACCCCCCCGCGCTCATTTCGGTGGTGCTCGCCGGAGCCTGCCTGGGTTTTCTGCCGCACAACTTCCACCAGGCCAAGATCTTCATGGGCGATTCCGGGTCGATGCTGATCGGCTTGATGTTGGCCGCCGCGTCGACGACGGCTGCGGGACCGATTTCGCAGAACGCCTACGGCGCCCGCGACGTGTTTGCTCTGCTGTCGCCGTTCCTGTTGGTGGTGGCCGTGATGTGGCTGCCGATGCTCGACCTGTTACTGGCGATCGTGCGGCGCACCCGGGCGGGCCGTAGCGCGTTCAGCCCCGACAAGATGCACCTGCATCACCGTCTGCTGCAGATCGGCCATTCGCATCGCCGAGTGGTGCTGCTGATCTGTCTGTGGGGGGGCATCGTCGCATTCGGCACCGCGAGCACGATTTTCTTCAACCCGCGGGACACCGCCGCGGTGATGCTGGGTGCGATCGCGATCGCGGTTATCGCGACGTTGATCCCGCTGCTGCGCCGCCGCGACGATCTCTACGACGAGGAGTAGTAGGGGCGTCGATCGTATGGTACGGTGCTGGTAGAACCCGAATTAACCTCGCGGGTTGCCGGCCACCGGCCGTCGGACTCACCTCCGATCGCGCCGACTTACGACCGACAAAGGGGAGCTGTCCCTTGGGTGATGCGAGTGCGAAGAATGCCCTCCGATACGCTCAACGGGCCACGCATCGTTCAACCAGGCAACTCCCCCCGAAAGAGGACTGAGGTGCAGCAGTGACGACACCAGCGCAGGACGCGCCGTTGGTGTTTCCCTCGATTGCTTTCCGGCCGATTCGCCTGCTCACCATCTCGGTCGTGCTGACCCTTATCGCGGTCGCCGCGGCGGGTGCACTGCACCGCCCGATGGTCGGTGTGTTCTTCGGCGTGGGACTCCTGCTGGGTTTGCTCAACGCCCTCGGCGTGCAGCGTTCGGTGGCGGCGATCACCGCCGAAGAGCATCCGCTGAAAAAGAAGATGGCGGTGAACTCCGCAACGCGGCTGCTGTTCATCACCGTCGTCGGGCTGGCCGTCGCATTCAAATTCCGACCCGACGGGCTGGGCGTGCTGTTCGGGCTTGCACTCTTCCAGGTCGTGTTGGTGGTATCGACCGCGCTGCCGGTCGTGAAGAAGCTGCGTAACGGGGCTACTGACGGTAGTGAAGGGACGGGAAACGGCGATGTCTGAGACGCTCCTGGCCGAGGGCGCCATCGAGGTCGGCCATCACGAAACCGTCCACTGGTTCGGCCTGACCGTCAACATCGATACCGTGGCGTCCTCGGCGCTGGCCGCCGTCATCGTCATCGCACTGGCATTCTTCCTGCGCGCCAAGGTCACCTCCAGCGGCGTCCCGGGCGGTGTGCAGTTGTTCTTCGAGGCCATCACCATCCAGATGCGCAACCAGATCGAGAGCGCGATCGGCATGAAAATCGGGTCCTTCGTGTTGCCGTTGGCCGTCACGCTTTTCGTGTACATCCTGATCTCGAACTGGCTGTCGGTGCTGCCGGTGCAGTACACCAGCTCGCCGGGCGGCGCTCCGAAAGAGTTGTTCGCCCCGCCCGCGTCGGACATCAACTACGTGCTGGCGCTCGCGCTGTTCGTTTTCATCTGCTACCACTTGGCCGGCATTTGGCGGGCCGGTCCGATCGGGTATCCCCTCAAGGTCCTCAAGGGACATGTGTGGGGCTCGCTGAACCCGATCGTCGGGGTGATCTTCATGCCCATCAACCTGGTCGAAGAACTCGCCAAGCCGATTTCGCTGTCGCTCCGACTTTTTGGCAACATCTTCGCCGGCGGCATCCTGGTCGCACTGATCGGGCTTTTCCCGCCATACGTTTTGTGGGCGCCGAATGCGATCTGGAAGGCGTTCGACCTATTCGTCGGGGCGATCCAGGCATTCATCTTCGCGCTGCTGACGATCTTGTACTTCAGTCAATCGATGGAACTGGAGGGGGAACACGATTAGGACGCCCATGAAGTCCTTGCTCCCACACCACCACAGACTTGGTAGACCGCTACCAAATATCAAGGAGGATAAGCAATGAACCCGCAAATCGCTGCTGGCGCCCTCATCGGCGGTGGACTGATCATGGCCGGGGGCGCGATCGGCGCCGGTATCGGTGACGGTATCGCCGGTAACGCGTTGATCTCCGGTATCGCCCGGCAGCCCGAGGCCCAGGGACGGTTGTTCGTCCCGTTCTTCATCACCGTGGGTCTGGTCGAGGCCGCCTACTTCATCAACTTGGCCTTCATGGCGCTGTTCGTCTTCGCCACCCCGGTCAAGTAAATAGGCGAGATGGGTGACATGAGTTCTGTCGTTCTGGCAGCCGCCAGCCAGGCTGAGGGTAACTTCCTCATGCCCAACGGCACCTTCTTCGTCGAGCTGATCATCTTCTTGATCGTGCTCGGCGTGATCTGGTACTTCGTGGTGCCGCCGATCTCGAAGGTGCTCACAGAGCGCGACAAAATGGTCACCAAGACGGCTGCTGATAACAAGAAATCGGCCGAGGAGTTCGCCGCCGCGCACGAAGACTACGAGAAGGAGATGTCCAAAGCTCGGGTCAAGGCGTCGGCGGCGCGCGACGAGGCTCGGGCGGAGGGCCGCAAAGTTCTGGAGGAAATGCGCAGCCGCGCCGAGGAGCAGGTTTCCTCGACACTGCAGGACGCCGGTGAGCAACTCAAGCGAGAGGGCGACGCTGTGGCGGCCGAACTGCGCTCTCGCGTGGAAAGCATGTCCACCACGTTGGCCAGCCGCATCCTCGGCGTCGAGATCACCACCTCGGTCACGGCAACCGGGTAGGGGCGGTAGGAAAGATGTCGACATTCTTGGGACAGCTCGGCGGGTTCGCCGTCATCCTGTTGCTGGTTTGGCGCTACGTCGTGCCGCCGGTACGCAAGATGATGGGCGACCGCCAAGACACCGTGCGCCAACAGTTGGCGGACTCCAAGGCTGCCGCCGAACGACTCGCGGAAGCGAAGCAGGCCCACAAAAAGGCCACGGAGGACGCCAAGGCGGAGGCGAAGCGGCTCACCGAAGATGCGAAATCAGACGCCGAACACATCGCCGAACAGTTCAGCGCCCAGGCCGATAGCGAAGTCGAGCGGATCAAGACGCAGGGTGTAAAGCAAGCCGAGTTACTGCGTGCGCAACTGCTTCGCCAGCTGCGGCAGGACTTCGGCGCCGAATCCGTGCGGCGTGCAGGCGAATTGGTGCGCGGGTTCGTTGCCGACACGGTTCAGCAGTCAGCCACCGTGGACCGCTTTCTCGACGAGCTCGACGCGATGGCGCCCTCCGAGGCAGACGTCCAGTACCCCGTTGCGGCGAGGATGCGCTCGGCGAGCCGGGTGGCGCTGACCGCCTTGCTGAAGCAGTTCGGCGAGATGGCCGACGGCCTCGACGACAAGGGACTGTCGACGCTTGCCGATGATCTGACGTCGGCCGCCGCGATGTTGATTCGGGAGACCGTCGTGCGGCGGTACGTCACGTTGCCCGCTGAGGACGCGGCGCCTCGGGTTCGGCTGATCGAGCGGTTGGTCTCGGACAAAGTCGGCCAGCCCGCTCTTGACGTACTCAAGAGCGCGGTCTCCGAACGCTGGTCAGCCGAGCACGATCTCGTCGACGCTGTTGAGCTGGTCTCGCGGCAGGCACTGCTGATTCGCGCCGAGAAAGCTGGCCAGGTCGACGAGGTCGAAGACCAGCTGTTCCGGGTTTCCCGAATTCTCGACGTGCAGCCGCGTCTTTCCATCTTGCTGGGCGACTACGAAGTACCCGGCGACGCACGGGTGCGGTTGCTGCGCAACGTGCTCAAGGATGCAAGCGGCGACATCAATCCGATCACCGTGGAGCTGCTTTCCAAGACGATCGAGTTGTTGCGAGGAGCGCCGGCTGAGGACGCGGTGCTGGATCTCGCCGAAGTGGCGGTGGCCCGCCGTGGCGAAGTCATCGCACATGTCAGCGCGGCCGCCGAGCTCACCGACGCCCAACACACCCGCCTCACTGAGGTGCTGAGCCGGATCTACGGCCATCCGGTCACCGCGCAGATGCAAATCGACCCCGACCTGCTGGGCGGCCTCGCGATCTCGGTCGGCGACGAGATCATCGACGGGACGCTTTCGTCTCGTCTCGCCGCGGCCCAGACCCAACTACCCGACTGAACACCACCTACTCAACACAATCGAGAAGCAGGAAGAACGAGAAGCCATGGCAGAGTTGACAATCTCCGCTGACGACATCCAAGGCGCGATCGAGGAATACGTCGGCTCCTTTACCTCCGAGACTGCCAAGGAGGAGGTGGGCACCGTCGTCGACACGGGCGACGGCATCGCGCACGTCGAGGGCTTGCCGTCGGTGATGACCCAAGAACTCCTTGAATTCCCCGGCGGGGTCTTGGGCGTCGCGCTCAACCTCGATGAGCACAGCGTCGGCGCGGTGATCCTGGGTGACTACGAGAAGATCCAAGAGGGACAACAGGTTAAGCGCACCGGCGAGGTACTTTCGGTGCCGGTCGGCGATGGGTTCCTCGGCCGGGTCATCGACCCGCTCGGCCACCCGATCGACGGCCAGGGCGACATCGAATCCGACACCCGACGGGCGCTGGAGATCCAGGCCCCGTCGGTGGTGCAGCGCCAAGGCGTCAAGGAGCCACTGCAGACCGGTATCAAGGCCATCGACGCGATGACGCCTATCGGTCGCGGCCAGCGGCAGCTGATCATCGGCGACCGCAAGACCGGCAAGACCGCGGTATGCGTGGACACCATCCTCAACCAGCGCCAGAACTGGGAATCCGGCGATGAGAAAAAGCAGGTGCGGTGCGTCTACGTGGCCATCGGCCAGAAGGGCACCACGATCGCTTCGGTCCGGCGCGCTCTGGACGAGGGCGGCGCAATGGACTACACCACCATCGTCGCGGCCCCGGCGTCAGACTCTGCCGGGTTCAAATGGCTTGCGCCCTACACTGGTTCGGCGATCGCTCAGCACTGGATGTATGACGGCAAGCATGTGCTGATTGTCTTCGACGACTTGAGCAAGCAGGCCGAGGCCTACCGGGCGATCTCGCTGCTGCTGCGGCGTCCGCCCGGCCGCGAGGCATACCCGGGTGATGTGTTCTATCTGCACTCCCGGCTGCTGGAGCGCTGCGCCAAGCTTTCCGATGATCTCGGTGGTGGCTCGCTGACCGGTCTGCCGGTGATCGAGACCAAGGCCAACGACATCTCGGCCTACATCCCCACCAACGTCATCTCGATCACCGACGGTCAGTGCTTCCTGGAGTCCGACTTGTTCAACCAGGGTGTCCGGCCCGCCATCAACGTCGGTGTCTCGGTGTCCCGCGTCGGCGGTGCGGCACAGATCAAGGCAATGAAAGAGGTGGCAGGAAGTCTCCGTCTGGACCTGTCGCAGTTCCGCGAGCTGGAGTCGTTCGCGGCCTTCGCCTCGGACTTGGACGCCACGTCGAAAGCGCAGTTGGCGCGCGGCGAACGGCTGGTGGAACTGCTCAAGCAGCCGCAGTATCAGCCGGCACCGGTTGAGGAGCAAGTGGTTTCGATCTTCCTCGGTACCGGTGGTCACCTGGATTCGGTTCCGGTCGAAGACGTCAGGCGGTTCGAAACCGAGTTACTCGATCACCTTCGGGGTTCCAAAGAAGGCGTGCTGTCCGAGATCCGGGAAAGCCAAAAGCTCTCGGAAGAAACCGAAAAGAAGTTGACCGACGCGATCAAAGACTTCAAGAAGGGCTTCGCGGCGACCGGCGGCGGCTCGGTGGTACCCGACGAACACGTGGAAGCCCTTGACGAAGACCAGGTGGAAAAGGAATCGGTGCAGGTCCACAAGCCCGCACCGCCGGAGCAGAAGAAGAAGTAATCGAGGATGGCTGCCACACTTCGCGAACTGCGCGGTCGGATCCGCTCCGCCGGGTCGATCAAAAAGATCACCAAGGCCCAGGAGATGATCGCGACGTCGCGCATCGGCAAGGCGCAGGCCCGGCTGAAGGAGGCCCGGCCCTACGCCGTCGAGATCACCCGCGTGCTCACCACGCTCGCCGAGGAAGCCGCTTTGGACCATCCATTGCTGGTCGAAAAGCCCGAACCGAAACGGGCCGGCGTGCTGGTGGTCTCGTCCGACCGCGGCCTGTGTGGCGCGTACAACTCCGGCGCCTTTCGGCGGGCTGAGGAGCTTTTCTCCCTACTGCGGGAAAGTGGCAAGACCCCGGTGCTCTACACCGTCGGCCGTAAAGCACAGAACTACTACACATTCCGAAACTGGGATATCAGTGACTCGTGGACCGGCTTCTCGGAGCGGCCCAGCTACGAGAATGCCGCGGAAGTGGCCGAGACACTGGTGAGCGCCTTCATGGCCGGCGCCGAGGGCAACGATGAGGATCAGGAGCAGGCCGGTGTCGACGAGTTGCACATCGTCTACACCGAGTTCAAGTCGATGATGTCGCAATCGCCCGGGGCGCACCGCATTGCCCCAATGGTCGTGGAATACGTCGAGGAAGACACCGGGCCGCACACGTTGTACTCCTTCGAGCCCGACGCGACAACGCTTTTCGAGGCGTTGCTGCCGCGGTACCTCACCACCCGCGTGTACGCGGCGTTGCTGGAGTCCGCGGCATCGGAGCTGGCATCGCGCCAACGGGCGATGAAATCGGCCAGCGACAATGCCGACGATCTCATCAAGGCACTCACGCTCGAGGCCAACCGTGAACGGCAGGCCCAGATCACCCAGGAAATCAGCGAAATCGTCGGTGGCGCAAACGCGCTCGCCGACGCCGCTAAATAGGCCCCATCAGGAAGCGAAGAGGATATGGCTGCTACCACCAAAAAGGCTGAGAAGTCGACCAACTCGAAGGGCGGCGACTCCAACGGCCGCGTGGTGCGGATAACCGGACCCGTCGTCGACGTCGAATTCCCGCGCGGCTCGGTGCCGAAGCTGTTCAACGCTCTGCACGCCGACGTCACGTACGAGGAGCTCGCGAAGACCTTGACGCTGGAGGTCGCCCAGCACCTCGGCGACAACCTGGTCCGCACCATCTCGATGCAACCGACCGACGGACTGGTCCGCGGCGTCGAGGTGACCGACACCGGGGACTCGATCTCGGTGCCGGTCGGCGACGGCGTCAAGGGCCACGTGTTCAACGCGTTGGGTCACTGCCTGGATGAGGAAGGCTACGGAGACGACTTCGACCACTGGCCGATTCACCGCAAGCCGCCGCCATTCGACGAGCTGGAACCGCGCACCGAGATGCTCGAAACCGGCCTGAAGGTCGTCGACTTGCTGACGCCGTACGTGCGCGGTGGCAAGATCGCCCTGTTCGGCGGCGCGGGTGTGGGCAAGACCGTTCTGATCCAGGAGATGATCAACCGCATCGCCCGAAACTTCGGTGGCACCTCGGTGTTCGGCGGTGTGGGGGAGCGTACCCGCGAGGGCAACGACCTGTGGGTGGAGCTCGGCGAAGCCGACGTGCTCAAGGACACCGCGCTGGTGTTCGGTCAGATGGACGAGCCGCCCGGCACCCGTATGCGGGTGGCGCTGTCGGCCCTGACGATGGCCGAGTACTTCCGCGACGAGCAGGGCCAGGACGTGCTGCTGTTCATCGACAACATCTTCCGGTTCACCCAGGCCGGCTCCGAGGTGTCGACGCTGCTCGGCCGGATGCCCTCGGCGGTGGGCTACCAGCCCACCCTCGCCGACGAAATGGGTGAGCTTCAGGAACGGATCACCTCGACCCGCGGCAAATCCATCACCTCGATGCAGGCGGTGTACGTGCCCGCCGACGACTACACCGACCCGGCACCCGCGACGACGTTCGCGCACCTGGACGCCACCACCGAGCTGTCGCGAAACGTGTTCTCCAAGGGCATCTTCCCTGCGGTCGACCCGCTGGCGTCCAGTTCCACCATTCTGGACCCCGCGATCGTCGGCGACGAGCATTATCGGGTGGCGCAGGAAGTGATCCGAATCCTGCAGCGCTACAAGGACCTTCAGGACATCATCGCGATCCTGGGTATCGACGAGTTGTCCGAAGAGGACAAGCAGCAGGTCAACCGGGCGCGACGCATCGAGCGGTTCCTGTCGCAGAACATGATGGCGGCCGAGCAGTTTACCGGTCAGCCCGGCTCCACCGTCCCGCTGAAGGAGACCATCGAGGCGTTCGACAAGCTGGCTAAGGGCGAGTTCGACCACATTCCCGAGCAGGCGTTCTTCCTCATCGGCGGTCTCGACGACCTGGCCAAGAAGGCTGAAAGCTTCGGCGCCAAGCTGTGATTGTGTTCTTGTCGGCGCGAAGGTCAAGCGGCGAAAGGTGAGTGAGAGATGGCCACGCTGAACGTGGAGATCGTTGCCGTCGACCGGAAGATCTGGTCGGGCGAGGCGACGTTCCTCTTCACTCGCACCACCGTTGGTGAGATCGGCATTCTGCCAAGCCATATCCCGCTGGTCGCGCAACTCGTCGACGATGCCATGGTTCGCGTCGAACGTGAGGGTGAGAAAGACCTGCGGGTCGCGGTGGACGGCGGCTTCCTCTCGATCACCGAAGAGGGAGTCAGCATCCTGGCTGAGTCCGCGGAATTCGAATCGGAGATCGACGAGACTGCGGCAAAAGAGGATTCGGAGTCCGACGATCCCCGGACTGCCGCCAGGGGCCGCGCCAGATTGCGCGCTGTCGGCGCGCTCGACTAGCGGTCTGCGGCAATGAGCACGCTCATGTTGGTCATGGTCGTGCTTGTCGCCTTGCTGGGCATTGCCGTCGTCGCCCTGAGTTATCGCTTGTGGACGCTGGGCCAGGGTGGGACGGCAGCGATCATGCGCGATATACCCGCCGTCGGCGGCCACGGTTGGCGCCACGGCGTGATCCGCTATCGGGGTGGCGATGCCAGGTTTTACCGGTTGTCCAGCGTTCGGCTATGGCCGGACCGTCAACTCAGCAGACGCGGTGTCGAGCTCATTTCGCGACGTCCACCACGCGGTGACGAGTTCGACATCATGACCGAAGAGATCATCGTGCTCGAGCTGCGAGACACGACGCAGGAGCGTCGGGCGGGTTATGAAATCGCGCTGGAGCGAGGGGCATTGACGGCATTCCAGTCGTGGTTGGAATCACGTCCCTCACCGCGTGCACGTCGCCGCAGCACCTGACGCAGGGGTTTACTTCTTGGGACGGTCGGACCGTGCGCCGCCCGGTTTCCAGAGCACGTCGCCCTCGGGATTGACCACCCGGCACAAGATAAACAGCAAGTCGGACAGTCGGTTCAGATACTTCGCGGGCAGCGGACTGACGTCTGACGGGTGCTGTTCGATCGCTTCCCACGCCGAACGTTCAGCGCGGCGGGCCACCGTGCGCGCGACATGCAGCAGCGCTGAGAGTGGTGAACCGCCAGGCAGCACAAAGGAGTTCAGCGGCGGCAGGCTTTCGTTGAACTCGTCGCACCACGCCTCGAGTCGGTCGATGTAGGGCTGGGTGATGCGCAGCGGAGGATATTTCGGATCTTCCACAATCGGCGTCGAAAGGTCCGCGCCGGCGTCGAACAGGTCGTTCTGAATCTGTCGCAGCACGCCCACGATGTGCTGCTCGGGCTTACCCAACGCGATTGCGACGCCGATCGCCGAGTTGGCCTCGTCGCAGTCGGCATACGCCACCAGCCGGGCGTCGCTCTTGGAGACCCGTGAGAAATCGCTCAACCCGGTGGTTCCGTCGTCGCCGGTCCGGGTATAGATGCGGGTCAGGTGTACTGCCATGACTGAAAACGTACCGCTCCGAGTGCCCTGGCCGACTGACAGGGCGAAACTGCTTCACTAAACTAACCCGCGTGGCCGAGCGTTTCGTGGTGACCGGGGGCAGTCGGTTGGCGGGTGAAGTCGCAGTTGGCGGAGCTAAGAACAGCGTGCTCAAGTTGATGGCCGCGACCCTGCTGGCCGAAGGCACCAGCACGATCACGAACTGCCCCGACATCCTCGATGTTCCGTTGATGGCGGAGGTGCTGAAGGGGCTGGGCGCCACGGTCGAACTGGCCGGCGCCACCGTGCGGATCACCTCTCCGGACGAGCCGAAATACGACGCCGACTTCGCCGCGGTTCGTCAGTTCCGGGCCTCGGTCTGCGTGCTTGGGCCCCTGGTGGGAAGGTGCAAGCGGGCCAAGGTCGCACTGCCGGGCGGCGACGCGATCGGGTCACGTCCGTTGGACATGCATCAAGCCGGGCTGCGACAGCTTGGGGCCGTCTGCAACATCGAACACGGCTGCGTCGTTGCGCAGGCAGAAACCTTGCGGGGCGCGGAAATTCAGCTGGAATTCCCGTCGGTGGGAGCGACCGAGAACATCTTGATGGCCGCGGTTCTCGCCGAGGGTGTCACCACAATTCACAACGCGGCGCGCGAGCCCGACGTGGTGGACCTCTGCACGATGCTGAACCAGATGGGTGCGCAGGTCGAAGGTGCCGGTTCGCCGACGATGACGATCACCGGCGTGCCGCGGTTGTACCCGACCGAGCATCGCGTGATCGGCGACCGAATCGTGGCCGCCACGTGGGGCATCGCCGCGGCGATGACCCGCGGCGACATCACAGTGACGGGAGTCGATCCGGGGCATCTTCAGGTCGTCCTGCACAAACTGCACGACGTGGGCGCCACGGTCACCCAGACGGACGCCAGCTTCCGGGTAACGCAGTACGAACGCCCGAAGGCCGTCAATGTGGCGACGTTGCCGTATCCGGGGTTCCCGACGGATCTTCAGCCGATGGCGATCGGCCTGGCGTCGATCGCCGATGGCACGTCGATGATCACCGAGAACGTCTTCGAGGCGCGGTTCCGATTTGTCGAGGAGATGATCCGCCTGGGCGCTGATGCCCGCACCGACGGACACCATGCCGTCGTTCGCGGTCTTCCTCAACTCTCGAGTGCGCCGGTGTGGTCTTCGGACATCCGAGCCGGCGCCGGACTGGTGCTCGCCGGGTTGGTGGCCGACGGTGACACCGAGGTGCACGATGTCTTTCACATCGATCGGGGCTACCCGCTGTTCGTGGAAAATCTGGCCAGTCTCGGAGCGGAGATCGAGCGCGTAGAATAGGGCGCATATAACGACCTACACCGACCCGGTATGGGCGGTTAGCTCAGTTGACGGTACCTGTAACACGGAGTACAGTGGCAGGGTTGCCCGCTGACGGGTGTTGTTTGAGAACTCAATAGTGTGTTTGGTGGTTTTGTTTTTGTTGTTGTTTTTTGGCTGCATTCTTGGCGCCCCGTGTTGGGGGTGTGGCCTGTTTTTGTGATGCCAGTTTTGGTGTCTTTTTGTTAGGTCAGATT
>DASQRI010000183.1:0-2356 GCA_035642975.1 Mycobacterium sp. | reverse complement strand
CGATGCGGTCGCCCGCGCATCGCACCTGATGCGCCACCGCGGCCCCGACGAGCCGGGCACCTGGGCTGACCCCGCCGGGGCCGTAGTGTTCGGTTTCAACCGGCTGTCCATCATCGATATCGCGCATTCGCATCAACCGCTGCGCTGGGGGCCGCCGGAAAGCCCCGGCCGCTATGAATTGGTGTTCAACGGCGAGATCTACAACTACCTGGAGTTGCGCGCCGAGCTGGCCGATCGGCACGGTGCCGTGTTCGCCACCGACGGTGACGGCGAGGCCATCGTCGCCGCCTATCACCACTGGGGCGCCGAGGCCCTGACGCGGCTGCGAGGCATGTTCGCCTTCGCGCTGTGGGACACCGTCGCCAGCGAATTATTCTGCGCCCGTGACCCTTTCGGGATCAAGCCGCTTTTCATGGCCACCGGGGCCGGGGGTACCGCGGTAGCCAGCGAAAAGAAATGCCTGCTGGAACTGGCCGACCTGGTGGGATTCGACACCGCGATCGACACCCGAGCCGTGCAGCACTACACCGTGCTGCAGTACGTGCCCGAACCCGAGACGCTGCATCGCGGCGTGCGCCGGCTCGAATCGGGCTGCTACGCGCGCATCCGTCCCGGCGGGCAGCCGCAGACCACCCGCTACTTCGTGCCGCGTTTCAACGCGATCCCGATCTCCCGTGACACCGAGCAGGCCCGCTACGACGAGATCACCGCGGTCCTGGAGGACTCGGTGGCCAAGCACATGCGCGCCGACGTCACCGTCGGCGCCTTTCTGTCCGGTGGCATCGACTCGACCGCGATCGCGGCGCTGGCCATCCGGCACAACCCGCGGCTGATCACGTTCACCACCGGCTTCGAGCGTGAGGGCTTCTCTGAGGTCGACGTCGCGGTGGCGTCGGCGGAGGCGATCGGGGCGCGCCATATCGCGAAGGTCGTTTCGCCCGACGAGTTCGTCGAGGCGCTGCCCGAAATCGTCTGGTACCTCGACGAGCCGGTGGCCGACCCGGCGCTGGTGCCGCTTTTTTTCGTCGCCCGCGAGGCGCGCAAGCACGTCAAGGTGGTGCTCTCCGGTGAGGGCGCTGACGAGCTTTTCGGCGGCTACACGATCTATCGGGAGCCGTTGTCGCTCAAGCCTTTCGATTACCTCCCGCGGCCGTTGCGGCGTTCGATGGGGACGTTGTCCAAACCGCTGCCGGACGGTATGCGGGGTAAAAGCCTGCTGCACCGCGGATCGCTGACGCTCGAGCAGCGCTACTACGGCAACGCCCGCAGTTTCTCCGACACGCAGCTGCGCGACGTGCTGCCCGGATTCCGGCCGGAGTGGACCCACACCGACGTCACGGCACCGGTGTATGCCGGATCGACCGATTGGGACCCGGTGGCCCGCATGCAGCACATCGATCTGTTCACCTGGCTGCGGGGTGACATCCTGGTCAAGGCGGACAAGATGACGATGGCCAACTCGCTGGAGCTACGGGTCCCGTTTCTGGATCCCGAGGTGTTCGCCGTCGCGTCCCGATTGCCGGTGGAAGCCAAGATCACCCGCACCACCACTAAGTACGCGCTGCGCCGCGCGCTGGAGCCGATCGTCCCGGCGCATGTGCTCAACCGCCCGAAACTGGGCTTCCCGGTACCCATCCGGCACTGGCTGCGCGCGGGCCCGCTGCTGGAGTGGGCGCACGGAACAGTGGACGCGTCAGCCACCGATCATCTGATCGACGCATCGGCCGTTCGGCGAATGTTAGACGAACACCGTTGCGGCACAGCCGATCACAGTCGCAGACTGTGGACGGTGCTGATCTTCATGCTGTGGCACGCGATCTTCGTCGAGCACAGTGTGGTGCCGCAGATCAGTGAGCCGCAGTACCCCGTGGAGCTCTAACGGCGAGCAGACGCAAAAGCCCCCGAACGCTCGGCGTGTCGGGGGCTTTTGCGTCTGCTCGGCAGGCTAGGCCAATACGGTTGCGATCTCGGCGGCGGCGTCGTCGCCGTAGGCATCCGCCAACCGCGTCTTGGCAACCTCGGGGTCCCACTGCCACTCCTGGGTCCCGGTCGACTCCAGTACCAGCACCGCGACCAGCGAACCGAGCTGCGCCGAACGCTCCAGGCTCAGGCCCCCGCTGCGTGCGGTCAGGAAACCGGCCCGGAACGCATCGCCGACGCCGGTGGGGTCGGTCTGGCTGGTCTCGGGCACCACGCCGACGTGCACGGTCGTGCCGTCGCGGTCCACGATGTCGACGCCCTTGGCGCCCAGCGTGGTCACCCGCAGGCCGACCTTCTTCATCACGTCGGCTTCCGACCAGCCGGTCTTCGACTGCAACAACTCCCACTCGTAGTCGTTGGTGAACAGGTACTCCGC
>DASQRI010000182.1:0-9777 GCA_035642975.1 Mycobacterium sp. | reverse complement strand
TGGGAACTCGCCCGGCCCCCGCTGTGGCTGCTGCTGGTTTTCCTGGCCGGGGCGCTGAGCGCGCACGGTGTCCGGATGCTTGTCGACCGCCGCCGCGGCTAGCCTGCCCGCAGCGTGCCGGTCAGATGCGGATACCCCTTGGCGATGTTGCGCAGGCTGATGTCCCAGCCGTCCTGGACCTGATCGATGTAGAGCCCGGCGGTCGCGGGCAGCAACACGGGTTTGCCGAACCGCACCGAATATGTCACCGCGTCGGGCAGCACGGGCTCAAGGTTCGCCAATACCGCCGCAGCGCTGAACATTCCGTGTGCGATAACGGTGGGAAATCCGAACAGCTTGGCGCCGACGGGGTTGGTGTGGATCGGGTTGTGGTCGCCGCCCACGGCGGCGTAGCGGCGAATCTGGCCTGGTGTTATCCGCAGCAGGGCCTTAGGGGCAGGCAGCTTGGGCTGTTTCTGCGGTGGCGGCTTGGGTTCGTCGGACAAGCTGGTGCGTTGCTGATGCAAGAAGGTCGTGACCTGCTGCCACGCCACCTCGTTGCCGACGCTGACATCGGTCAGCAGGTCCACCAGCAGGCCCTTGCGGTGTTCGCGCAGGTTGTCCGCGTGTACGGCGATGTTGACCGTGTCGGTCACCTTGATCGGCCGATGTTGGGTGATGTGGTTTTCGATGTGGACGGATCCCATTGCGGCAAAGGGAAAGTCGAATCCAGTCACCAGTGACATCACCGTCGGGAAGGTCAACGCAAACGGGTAGGTCAACGGCACCGTGTCGCCGTACCGGAGCCCGGTGACCGACGCGTAGTCGGCCACGTTCGCGCGGTCGATGGATAACTCGTCGACGGTCAGTGTCCTGGTGGGCAGCTGGTCGCTGCGCGGCACGAACGGCAATGCGCCGGCCGCCGCGCGCAGCATGTTCTTGAGACCGCTTGGTTGCGTCACTGGTCCTCCTAAGCGCCGAGCATGGCCTGGCCGCAGACGCGAATGACGTTACCCGTCACCGCGTTTGACGCTGGGCTGGCAAAGTAGGCGATCGTCTCGGCCACGTCAACGGGTTGTCCGCCCTGGTACAGGGAGTTGAGTCGACGGCCCACCTCGCGGGTGGCAAGCGGGATGGCGGCCGTCATCTGGGTTTCGATGAACCCGGGCGCGACGGCGTTGATAGTAACGCCCTTCTCAGCGAGTTGCGGCGCCAGTGCTTGAGTGAGCCCGATCATGCCGGCCTTGGTGGTGGCGTAGTTGGTCTGTCCGCGGTTGCCTGCGATGCCGGCCATCGACGACAGGCCGATCACCCGACCGCCTTCCCCGATGCTGCCGTTGCCGACCAATCCTTCGGTAAGGCGTTGTGGCGCAAGCAAGTTGACGGCGAGGACAGCGTTCCAGCGCGCGTCGTCCATGTTGGCGAGCAGCTTGTCGCGGGTGATGCCGGCGTTGTTGACCAGGATGTCGGCCCGCCCGTCGTAGTGCTCGCGCAGATGCTCGGTGATCCGGTCGACGGCGTCGTCTGCGGTGACGTCGAGAGCCAGCGCGGTGCCGCCGATGCGGGTGGCGGTCTCGGCCAGGGCCTCCGCGGCGGACTCCACGTCGATCGCCACGACGCGGGCCCCGTCACGGGCGAACACCTCGGCGATCGTGGCGCCGATACCGCGTGCGGCCCCGGTCACGATGCCTACCTTGCCGTCCAGCGGGCGGTCCCAGTCGGCGGGCGGGGTGGAGTCGGCGGCGCCGACATAGAACACCTGCCCGTCCACGTACGCCGATTTGGCCGACAGGATGAACCGCAGGGTCGACTCCACGCCGGTCGCGGCCGGTTTGGCGTCCGGCGACAGGTAGACCAACGCGACCGTGGCACCGCGCTGCAGCTCCTTGCCCAGCGAACGGGTGAAGCCCTCCAGCGCGCGCTGCGCGATCCGCTCGTCGGCGCTGCCGGCGTGGTCGGGAGTCGTACCCACGACCACGACTCGGCCGGACTGGCCGACGTTGCGCAGCAGCGGAGTGAAGAACTCATGCAGGGCCGTCAGCCCGGCCGGCTTGGTGATGCCGGTGGCGTCGAAAACCAGCCCGCCGAACGAATCCGCCCAGCGACCGCCGAGGTTGGCGCCCACCACGTCGTAGTCGGTGCCCAGCGCTGCCCGCAGCGGCTCCACCAGCCGGCCTTCGCCGCCGATCAGCAACGACCCGGCCAGCGGCGGATCGCCGGCCCGGTAACGCCTCAGCGTCTCGGGCTGCGGGATACCCAGCTGCTTGGCGAGGAACGAGCCGGGCCCGGAGTTGACGACTTGGGAGAATAGATCGGGTGCCACTGAGTTGCCTTCCATGCTGTCGGGTATCCATACGGTACTTGGGAGCTAACTTACTCCAGAGTAAGAACAGTGAGTAGTATGGCTCCTAACCGTGGATAACCATCAACTGACGGAGATAAGCGTGGCTTCTGAAAGCTCCTCTGCGAGTTCCCAAGCGACTGCCCCCAAGCGGCGCGTCGCTGTGCTGGGCGGCAACCGAATCCCATTCGCACGGTCGGACCGCGCGTACGCCGAGGCATCGAATCAGGACATGTTCACCGCCGCGCTGGGCGGGCTGGTCGACCGGTTCGGTCTGTCCGGTGAGCGGTTGGGCGCGGTGATCGGGGGCGCGGTGCTCAAGCACAGCCGCGACTTCAACCTGATGCGCGAATGCGTGCTCGGATCGTCGCTGTCGTCCTACACACCGGCGTTCGACCTGCAACAGGCGTGCGGGACGGGGCTGCAGGCGGCGATCGGCGCGGCCGACGGCATCGCCGCGGGCCGCTATGAGGTCGCCGCCGCGGGCGGGGTGGACACCACCTCCGATGCGCCGATAGCGCTGGGGAACAACTTGCGTCACACCCTGCTGGGCCTGCGCCGGTCGAAGTCCAACGTCGAGCGGCTGAAGCTGGCCGGCAAACTCCCGGCCAGCCTCGGCGTGGAGATTCCGGTGAACAGTGAGCCGCGCACCGGGCTGTCGATGGGCGAGCACCAGGCCATCACCGCCAAGCAGATGGGCATCAAGCGGGTCGACCAGGACGAGCTGGCCGCCGCCAGCCATCGCAACATGGCGGCGGCCTACGACCGCGGCTTCTTCGACGACCTGGTCACCCCGTTCCTGGGCCTCTACCGCGACGACAACCTGCGGCCGGACGCCTCGGTGGAGAAGCTGGCCAAGCTCAAGCCGGTGTTCGGGGTGAAGGCCGGCGACGCCACCATGACGGCCGGCAACTCGACACCGTTGACCGACGGCGCCTCGGTGGCGCTGCTGTCCACCGAGGAATGGGCGGCCGAACGATCGCTGACCCCGTTGGCCTACTTTGTCGACGCCGAGACGGCCGCGGTCGACTACGTCAATGGCGTCGACGGTCTGCTGATGGCGCCGACGTACGCGGTGCCGCGTCTGCTGGCACGAAATGGGCTCAGCCTGCAGGACTTCGACTTCTACGAGATCCACGAGGCGTTCGCCTCGGTGGTGCTGGCTCACCTGCAGGCGTGGGAGTCCGAGGAGTACTGCAAAGAGCGACTCGGCCTGGACGCTGCGCTGGGGTCGATTGACCGGTCCAAGCTCAACGTCAACGGTTCTTCGCTGGCTGCCGGTCACCCGTTCGCGGCGACCGGCGGGCGTATTCTCGCTCAGCTGGCCAAGCAGCTGCACGAGGCCAAGGCGCAGGCGGCCGGAAAGCCGGTGCGCGGGTTGATCTCGATTTGCGCCGCAGGTGGTCAGGGCGTCGCCGCCATTCTGGAGGCCTGATTCGCCAGGTGTGGTGTGCCGTTTAGTAACGGCGAGGCCCGGGTATGCGACTCCACGGATAGCTCCGTGTTGTCGTCCAACCCCCCGACCCGATGGCAGCGCGGGGCGTCCTTGAATCGACTTCCGGCCTGTTTCGGCAGGCATCGGGTCGAGCCGGGGCCGCCGACGGAAAGAGGGGATCCGCGGCGGCCCCTCCACCCTCCCTTTGGATCTCAAGCCTTTGATCCCAAACAAAATCCCCCGTCCTGCAGGCGGGTTCACGCCGCACCAGGATGGGGGATTTTGGCAGTTCAGCAGATTAGAACGCGGCTTCGTCGAGCTCCATGATCTCGTTGTCGATGGTGTCCAACACCTGGCGGGTGCTGGTCAACAGCGGCAGGAAGTTCTTCGCGAAGAACGACGACACGGCGATCTTGCCCTCGTAGAAGGCCCGGTCGGCGTCGCTGACACCGGCGTCGAGCGCCTCCAGGGCCACCGCCGCTTGACGCTGCAGCAGCCAGCCGATCACCAGGTCGCCGACGCTCATCAGGAAGCGCACCGAGCCCAGACCGACCTTGTAGATGCTGGAAATGTCTTCCTGCGCGGCCATCAGGTAGCCGGTCAGCGTCGCCGCCATCGCCTGCACGTCAGCCAGGGCAGTGGAGAGCAGCGCACGCTCGGTCTTCAGCCGGCCGTTGCCGGACTCGTTCTTGACGAACTCCTCGATCTGCCCCGACAGGTGGGCCAGCGCCACGCCCTTGTCGCGGACGATCTTCCGGAAGAAGAAGTCCTGGGCCTGGATGGCCGTGGTGCCCTCGTAGAGCGAGTCGATCTTGGCGTCACGGATGTACTGCTCGATCGGGTAGTCCTGCAAGAAGCCGGACCCACCGAAGGTCTGCAGGCTCTCGGTGAGCTTGGCGTAGGCCTGCTCGGAGCCGACACCCTTGACCACCGGCAGCAGCAGGTCGTTGACCTTGACCGCCAGGTCGGGCTCGATGTCGTGCACCGCCTTGGCCACCGGCGCGTCCTGGTAGGTCGCGGTGTACATATACAGCGCGCGCAGACCCTCGGCGTAGGCCTTCTGGGTCATCAGGCTGCGCCTGACGTCCGGGTGGTGGGTGATGGTCACCCGCGGCGCGGTCTTGTCGGTCATCTGGGTCAGGTCGGCGCCCTGCACGCGGGACTTGGCGTACTCCAGGGCGTTGAGGTAACCGGTGGACAGGGTCGCGATGGCCTTGGTACCGACCATCATGCGGGCCTGCTCGATGACCTCGAACATCTGCGCGATGCCCTCGTGCACCTCGCCGACCAGCCAACCCTTGGCCGGCACGTCGTGTTGACCGAAGGACAGCTCACAGGTTGCGGAGGCCTTCAAGCCCATCTTGTGCTCGACGTTGGTGACGAAGACGCCGTTGCGCTCGCCAGGCTCGCCGGTCTCGAAGTCGAACAGGAACTTGGGCACGAAGAATAGCGACAGACCCTTGGTGCCCGGTCCGGCGCCCTCGGGGCGCGCCAGCACCAAGTGGAAGATGTTTTCGAACAGGTCATCGGAATCGGCGGAGGTGATGAACCGCTTCACGCCGTCGATGTGCCACGAGCCGTCGTCCTGCTGGACGGCTTTGGTGCGGCCGGCGCCGACGTCCGAGCCGGCGTCCGGCTCGGTGAGCACCATGGTCGAACCCCAGCCGCGCTCGGCGGCCAGCACGGCCCACTTCTTCTGCTCCTCGGTGCCCAGGTGGTAGAAGATGCTGGCGAAACCTGCGCCGCCGCCGTACATCCACACCGCGGGGTTGGCGCCCAGCAGGTGCTCGTGCAGCGACCAGACCATCGCTTTGGGCATCGGCATGCCGCCGAGCTCCTCGTCGATGCCGACCTTGTCCCAGCCGCCCTCGATTACCGCACGCACCGACTTCTTGAACGACTCGGGCAGTGCCACGGAATGTGTCTCGGGGTCGAACACCGGGGGATTGCGGTCCGCGTCGACGAATGACTCGGCGACCGGACCTTCGGCCAGCCGGCTCATCTCCGTCAGCATCTCGCGGGCGGTGTCGACGTCTAGGTCGCTGTACTCGCCTTCTCCGAATGCCTTGTCGACGCCCAACACCTCGAACAGGTTGAATACTTGATCACGGACGTTGCTCTTGTAGTGGCTCACTGGTTCCTCCTCGATGAGAACGCCACTTTGGTTGGGTACTAGGGCTAAGTTACCCACCAGTAACACCGCTAAACTATACCCATCGGTAACCCGACGCAACTGACTGTGAGCTAAATTTCATTGGCTAATTAACCAACCGGTTGGGTTCTTGCTGATCCTGACGGTGGCACACAGTCTCACCTGCGACGATGATAGATAGGTGGCTACTGTGTCAAGCGTCACGACGCTACCGGAAGTCGACCTGCGTCACGGTTCTGGCCAACTACGGGAGCGCCTGCGCGAGGCGGCTCACGAGGTGGGCTTCTGCTATCTCGTCGGGCATCAGGTGCCCGAGGCGCTCAGCCGCCGGGTGCTGGCCGCGGCTCGGCGATTGTTCGCGCTGCCACAGGCGGACAAAGATGCCGTCGCGATGGTCCGCAGCCCGCACTTCCGCGGCTACACCCGGCTGGGCGGTGAGCTGACCGGCGGCCGGGTGGACTGGCGCGAGCAGATCGACATCGGGCCGGAGCGACATCCGCTGGGTGGCCCGGGCAAGCCCGACTATCTGTGGCTACAGGGTCCCAACCAATGGCCGTCAGGCGTGCCCGAGCTGCCGGCGATCATCGCCGAGTGGGATGCGGCGCTGGCTGCGGTGGCCCGCAGCCTGCTGCGGCACTGGGCGGCCGCACTCGGCAGTGCGCCGGACGTGTTCGACGCCGCGTTCGCCGGTGCGCCGGCCACCCTGATCAAGATCGTGCACTATCCGCCGACCGCGGCCAGCTCGCAGGGCGTGGGTGCGCACCGAGACTCGGGGGTGCTCACGCTGCTGCTCGCGGAGCCGGGCAGCCAGGGACTGCAGGTGCGGGCCGCCGGGGACGGCGGCTGGATCGACGTCCCGGGCCGCGACGGGGCGTTCGTCGTCAACATCGGTGAGCTGTTGGAACTGGCGACGAGCGGCTACCTGCGTGCGACCGAGCATCGGGTGAACCTGCGCCATGCCGCGGATCGGATCTCGGTGCCCTACTTTTTCAACCCGCGATTGGACGCTCAGATCCCCACCTTGTCGCTGCCCGCCGAACTGGCGGCCCGCGCCGACCCACGTGCAGACCCCGCCGACCCCATCTTCTCGGTGTACGGCCGCAACGCCTGGAAGAGCAGGCTGCGGGCCCACCCGGACGTCGCTGTAGTCCACGGCTACGTGACGGGCAGCGCACAAGATGTAACGCCGGGCGAGTAGGGTCAGCAATACAATCCCGTCGACGTGAATGAAGCCCAGTGAACACACCTGACAAGCTCACGCCTTCCTCACTCCGCGATGCCTTTGGCCACTTCCCGTCCGGCGTGATCGCTATCGCGGCCGAGGTCAACGGGATCCGAGAGGGGCTGGCGGCCAGCACGTTTGTCCCGGTGTCGTTGGAGCCGCCGTTGGTGTCGTTCTGCGTGCAGAACACCTCGACGACGTGGCCCAAACTCAAAAACGTGCGGGCGCTGGGTATCAGCGTTCTGGGTGAAGCTCACGACGACGCGGCGCGCATGCTGGCCGCCAAGACAGGCGATCGGTTTGCCGGTTTGGAAACGGTGTCCAACAGCAGTGGTGCGGTCTTCATCCAGGGCACCAGCGTTTGGTTGGAAAGCGCGATTGAGCAACTCATACCGGCCGGGGATCACACGATCGTGGTGCTGCGCGTCAGCGACGTCCAAGTGGACCCGGGGATCGCGCCGATCGTTTTTCATCGCAGCGTTTTCCGGCGACTTGGCGTCTAGCAGGCCAACGTAGCTAGTGTCCTGAGTCATTAATTCATCGACACTTTGCCAGGCGAACGAGTGGGCACCAATTCGGTGTTCCGCGCGGCGAGATCGACGTCAGCGTGCACTTCACTTGCACTTCTTCGCGCCAGCGTCGATTTCGACGAAAACTCATCGCTGCACAGAAGATGCTCTGGAATTAATGACTCAGGACACTAGGGCCGTTTGCTCAGTTCGTCGCGGTAGCCCTGGATGCGGCGCTCGATTTCTGCGGCATCTGGCTCGCGTCCTTCTTTGTGCGCGAGTTCGGCGCGCGCCGACAGTTCGCGGATCGCCGTTCGAATGTCGTTGACACTGCTGGGTTGTCGGGTAGCCATGGTCACCGCCCTTCCGGTTGATGCTTTGGCGGGGCGAACACCCCGCTCAAGATGGGGATGTGCGGGGGGTACCCGGATCAGCGGTGCCCTAACACCGATACTTACCGACGGAACAACTTGTTGCCCAACCACACAACCGGATCGTATTTGCGGTCCGCCACTCGCTCCTTCATCGGAATCAGTGCGTTGTCGGTGATCTTGATGCTCTCGGGGCAGACTTCGGTGCAGCACTTGGTGATGTTGCAGTACCCGAGGCCGTGCTCGTCTTGCGCCTGATTGCGCCGGTCCAACGTGTCCAGCGGGTGCATTTCCAGTTCGGCGATCCGCATCAGGAAGCGCGGGCCGGCGAATGCCTCTTTGTTGTCCTCGTGGTCACGGATCACGTGGCAAACGTTGTTGCACAGGAAGCACTCGATGCACTTGCGGAACTCCTGAGAACGCTCCACGTCCTGCTGCGCCATCCGGTACTCGCCGGGCTGAAGATCCTTCGGCGGCGCGAATGACGGGATTTCCCGGGCTTTCTCGTAGTTGAACGACACGTCGGTGACCAGATCGCGGATCACCGGGAACGTCCGGATCGGCGTCACGGTGACGACTTCGTCTTCGGCGAAGGTCGACATCCGCGTCATACACATCAACCGGGGCTTGCCGTTGACTTCGGCCGAACACGAGCCGCACTTGCCGGCTTTGCAGTTCCACCGGACCGCCAAGTCGGGCGTTTGAGTCTGCTGCAGGCGGTGGATGATGTCGAGCACCACCTCGCCCTCGTTGACCTCGACTGTGTAGTCCTGCAAGCCACCGCCGGCCTCGTCACCACGCCATACCCGCATGGTCGCGTTGTAGCTCATCAACCTCTCCGTCCTGGGTGGTCGGCCAGCTCTTCGTCGGTGTAGTACTTCTCCAGCTCGGAGATCTCGAACGCCTCGAGCAGGTCAGCCCGCATCGGTATTTGGTCTTTGTGCGTCACCGAGACGTCGGGTACCACCTCGTCGCCACCCGCGGCTTTGCAGACCAGCAAGACCTTGCGCCACGACGGGTCCATCCCCGGGTGATCGTCACGGGTGTGGCCGCCGCGGCTTTCGGTGCGCTCCAACGCCGCCTTGGCGACGCATTCGCTGACCAGCAACAAGTTCCGCAGGTCGAGGGCCAGGTTCCAGCCGGGGTTGTACTTCCGGTGTCCTTCGACGTGGATGTGCTTGAACCGCTCGCGAAGCCGATCGATCCGGCCGAGGGCCTCGGTGATCTCCTCCGCCTTACGGATGATGCCCACCAGGTCGTTCATCGACTGCTGCAGCTCGAGCTGCAACGTGTAGGGGTTCTCCGCGCTGGCGCCGTTCGTCGGTGTCTCGAAAGGAGCCAGCGCCCGCTTCGCGGCGGTTTCGACGGCGTCGTCGGCGACCTTCGGACGGCTGCTCAGCGCGCGCACGTAGTCGGCGGCGCCCAGCCCGGCCCGTCGGCCGAAGACCAACAAGTCGGATAGCGAGTTACCGCCGAGTCGGTTGGAGCCGTGCATACCGCCCGAACACTCGCCGGCGGCGAACAACCCGGGGACGGTGGCGGCTCCGGTGTCGGCGTCCACCTCGATGCCGCCCATGACGTAGTGGCAGGTGGGTCCGACTTCCATCGGCTCTTTGGTGATGTCAACCCCGGCCAGCTCTTTGAACTGGTGGTACATCGACGGGAGCCGCTTCTTGATCTGCTCGGGAGTCAACCGGGAGGCGATGTCGAGGTAGACCCCGCCGTGCGGGGTGCCGCGGCCGGCCTTGACTTCGGAGTTGATCGCGCG